>JAOUFO010000011.1 GCA_029858165.1 Deltaproteobacteria bacterium
CTTAAGGGTTGGGTTTCCCGGGTCACGGTGGCGTAGGGGGCCGCCTCCACCAGGGTCCAGTACCGGGGTGGATGGGGGCCGTCATAGGGGGGGGCTATCCTCTGGGTCACAATCACCTGACCCAGGGCACCATCCGATAAGCCTTTGGGGTGGATGGAGGTCCAGGTATCCGCTTGTAAATGGGGGGCGAGAGCGGGAAAATCCTCCCGGATGTGGCGGTGGCGGCCCTGTTCAAACCCAAAGGCCAGGGCCGGATCCGGGTGAATCAGATAATCCCCCTCTTCATCGGCCAGATGCAGCCTGAATCCTTCCTCCACCCCCTGGGAGATTCCATCCAGCAAACCCTTGGCATCCATGTTGATCACCACCAGGCCGAACACCCCCCCCCGCCCATTCCCCACCGGAATGATTCCCCTTAGAACCGGGCGGGGGGGCATCTCCACTTTTCCCCACTCCCGGTTGTGGGTGATCCGGGAAAAAATCAATGTTTCCGGGGGCAGCTTCATGGCTTCCTGAAAGTAGGTTTCCCCGGCTTTGGATTGCAACTTTCCGTCGGCCACCCGGATGATTTTTCCCCCTTTCCGTTGCACCCGCACAATCTCCCGGCCTTCGGCTCCCCCTTCAATGAACCGGGCCTGGAGATAATCCGGTTTGGCCTCCAGAAAATCCACAAAGGTGTTGGCCATCCATTTTTTTATATCCCCGGCGGTTCTGCCGGTGGACAGTTCCACCCCTCCGGTGGACCGCGCCCGGATATACCGGGCCACAAAATTGGATTTGCTTAAAAACCGGACATCCTGACCCAACATTTCCAGGGTGGAGCGGAACCGCTCTTTCCTCAGCCGCAACCGTCCCTGAATGTTTTCCACATCCAGCCGTTCCAGGGTGGATTCAAAACTGAAGGTGAAAAACAGAATCAGGGTTAAAGAGGCCGCGGCCACCACCCCCAGAGCCACCAGGATGATTTTCCGGGAAACACTCAGTTTGACGGTCGGCAGGTTCCGGTTGGGGGCCATGGTGAGGGGTGTTGGAATGGGTTGATGGATTTTTTTAAAAAAAAGGGTCCTGTTTTGGGCTCAACGTTTTTACGAATAAATATGGAAAAGGTTCCCTGGGGCCGATTTTTATTTAACGGCCCAGAGTATTTTAAAAAATCAGCGGGGGCAGGGGGCCTAAGCGCCCCAAAAAACAAACCCCGTCTGTTCCCCCGGTGATGGGAAAATGAAGGGAAATGGGATAGGATGATAATGACAGGAGGGGGGGGCATAAACCCCCGCCGGTTGGGGGGAACCCATCAAACGCTGGAGGAATTGTGGAACTGAAATGGGAAGTGATAGAACAGCATGGGGACCAGGGGGCCGACGGCGCTTTTGTCACCTATTATGTCACCCAGCGGGCCAGGGCGGCGGGGGGGTGGTTGGTGCGGTCCACCCGCCATGAGGAAGGGGATTGGAGCATGGCCCTGACCTTTGTGCCGGATGAGGGCCACACCTGGAAATAACCCGGCCTAAAACCGGAAGGCGGCGGCCAGGGCAAAGCCGTCGTTCATCATCACGGGGCTTATCACATACCCTTTGGCCCGTCCTTCCTGTTTCACCTCGTTGGTTTTTTCTCTGGCGTTGAGGACCTCCCAAAAGCTGTATCCGGCAAACGCCAGGGCGCCCCCCAGTTGCAACTGGCCCTGGGCGGTGGGCTGGTACAGGTTCATGGCCACCAGGGTGGCCACCCCCCCCGCGCCGGTCATCATATACCAGAAGGATTCATTCCCTTCGGCGGCGTTCATTTTGTATTGCCATCGTTTGCGTTCCGTATCGGCCAGCATCACCGGGGCCAGTTCCATCGGCTTGATTTTGTTTTCCAGCCGGATTCCGGTATCCAGCTCCCGGCGGGTGTCTTCCAGCAGGGCTGTCTGGCGGGCCGGATTCAGGTAGGTTTGGACCAAAAAGTTCGCCTGGGGGTCTTCCACCGAATGGATCAGAATGGCCTCGGAGGATGTGGCGTTGACCCGCAGCACCTTGACGATGGCCACGTTTTTGCGCTGGGTGTCTATGTTTTCCCCTTCAAGGTTGTTGATGGGGACCTCTTGTTTGAACACCACCATAAAATCCCCGATGCGCAACCCCTGTTTTTCCCCCATGTCCACCACAATCCCCCGGATGGAGGTGGAAAGCACCCGGCCCACAATCAGTGTGTTGGAGGAGATGCTGTTGGACAGCCGGAACAACTGGTCATCCATGTTGTCATCGGTAAAGTGGATTTCATCCCGAAAATCGGTGAGGTTGTTGGACACATTGATCACCCGGATGGTCATTTGGATATGGTCCGCTTTCTGGTGGATGGTGCCCACCAGCACCCGGTCGGCCCCCAGCATTTTTCCGCTTTCCACCCCGCAGGCGATCTGGCGGCAATCCACCAGTTCGGCTTTTTTGGTATCAAAATAGGCGTTGGCCTCCCGAAACCCGACAACCGAAAAATGGCCGGTGTTGCTCAGGTTTTTTTCCAAAATCAGGCTGATTTGTTCGGCCGCCGATTCGGTGATTTCAAACGGATTGAGGGCCAGCAGCAGAATCTTCACCTTGCCGGATTCCGAAAACAGCCGGGGCTGGCCCACAAACACCGCCCCGCCGTCAAAGCCGCTCAGGTCATTCCCGGCAAAATCGGCCTGGGCCAACCCCCCTGGAACCCCCTGGCCCAAGGCCGGGGATGAAATCCCGGCCAAAAAAACACCCCCGGCAGTCAGCAGGGTCAGCCCTGCATGGATGCAAAATGGTTTGAAACGGCGAAACGGATTTTTCATGGAAAACTGCCCCGGATACGGTTGTTTGTTTGGCCCGGCACGGCCTTGTTTTCCATCATACAAGCAAAAACAAAGCCAGAACCCCTCCTTGTGGCCGGTTTCAGCATGGGGTAGGATATTTTTTTCCCAAATCCGTCAATCCTATTTTGGCCGTCAACATGCAAATGTTTCAAATTTCCCAGGAACTGTTGGACCAGTGTTTTGCTCATGGCGCCCAGGCGTTTCCCGAGGAGGCCTGCGGGGTGTTGACCGGTCCCGGGGACCGGCCCGAAACTCTGGACGGTTTCCATCCATTTGACAACAAACTGGGCAAACTCCATGCCCTGGACCCGGAACGCTACCCCAGGGATGCCACCGACGGCTACCACATGGACCCCCTGGCCTACCTGAAGCTGGAAAAAGCCCAGACCGCCCAGGGCCGCCGGGTAAAGGTGATTTACCACACCCATCCCAATGTGGGGGCCTATTTTTCGGAGGAGGATACCCAACAGGCTTTGTGGGATGGGCGGCCCCGCCATCCGGAGGTGGTGTATCTGGTGTGCGGGGTCAAGGACCATCAGCCGGATGGAGCCATCTGGGCCTGGTTCAACCCGGAAACCGGGGGGTTCACCACCCAGCCTGCCCTTCCGGTTTGACAACCGGAAGGGCAGGGGAGAGGCGGAAAGAGCTTTTCCCGATTTTGGTTTAAATGAATTTGATGCGGCGGGCGGCGAACAGCACCCCAAAAGAAATGCGGCGCAAGCCCGGCCAAAAGGGCCGGAAGGCCCGTGCCGGTGCTGAAGCCGCTGGACAGCACCCCAAAAGAAATGCGGCGCAAGCCCGGCCAAAAGGGCCGGAAGGCCCGTGCCGGTGCTGAAGCCGCTGGACAGCACCCCAAAAGAAATGCGGCGCAAGCCCGCCGGGGAGAGGCGGAAAGAGCTTTTCCCGATTTTGGTTTAAATGAATTTGATGCGGCGGGCGGCGAACAGCACCATTTTGAGCAGCAGCCAGCCGTGACGCCAGCGCTGGATGTTGGTGGAGCCGTAGGTGCGGGCCTGATAGCGGATGGGAAGGTCCACGATTTTCAGGTTCAGCCGGGCGGCGCCGAACAGCAGGTCAAAATCTCCGAACGGATCAAAATTGCCGAAGTAGGACCGGTTTTCGGCCAACCGCAGGTAATCCTGTTTCCACAGCACTTTGGTGCCGCACAGGGAATCCTTGACCGGCTGGCCCAACAGCCAGGTGAAGGCCATGGAAAAAAACTTGTTGCCCAGCAGGTTGAAAAACCGCATGGCTTCATCGGCCATGGGGTATACCAGCCGCACCCCGTTGATAAATTCCCCCTTGCCGGAATAAATGGCCTCATAAAACAACGGCAGGGTTTCGGGGGCCACTGTGAGGTCGGCGTCCAGAATCATCAGAATATCGCCGGTGGCATGGGCGTATCCCAGCCGCACGGCATCCCCCTTGCCCTCCCCGGTCTGACGAAACACCTTGGCTTTGATCTTGGGGTGTTGTTTCAGGTATTCCAGGGCGGTTTCGTAGGTGTTGTCCCGCGAATGGCCCTCCACAAAAATCACCTCGGTGCCCCCCCCCATCTGGGGGATGCGTTCAAAAATCTGGGGCACGTTGCCCGCCTCATTGCGGGCCGGGACGATCACCGATACCACCGGGGGTTTGGGGGTGCGGATGGCCCCGGCGGGGCGGGCCACCCGCACATGGGTCAGGGCCAGATGCGAAAACGGCCACAGTTTGGCCACAAACCGGTTGAACAACCCGGATACCAGGGGGGTTCCCACCGGCCACATCACCTCTTCGGTGCGGCTTACCAGATCAAACCCGGAAAGAACCAGCAGGGAATGAATGTCATCCCGGGTCAGCCAGTTCTGGTTCAACTGGGATGTGGCCAGACCCAGGGCGCGCACGGCCCGCAGGGGCCCCCCCCACAAATGGGAAAACCCGTTGATGACCAGCCGGGTGGAAGGCCCCGCGTACCGGGCCGCTTCGGTCAAAACCTGTTGGACATCCCACAGGTCGTTGACCAAATCGGAGATGATGATGAAGTCAAACGGCTTTTCCTTCAGTTTCAGGTCATGGGCATCCGCCAGAGCGAAATGAAGGTCCGGATGGCGTTGTTTGGCTTTTTCCACCATGCCGGGGCAGAAATCCACCCCCAACCCATAGGCGGGCCGCACGGTGGCCAGCAGGTCCCCCAGGCCGCAGCCCAGTTCCATCACCCGCATCCCCGGGGGGATGTTGTGGCGGTACACCTCCATCAGCCGCCGGTGGTAATAGCGGCTCCAGAAAGGGGGCCGTTTGGCGGCCACTTTTTCCCAGGACTGGATGCGGGCGGCCTGGAAATTTTTGGCGGCCTGGAGATAGGTTTGGCTGGCGTTGTTCATGGGTTCGGCGGGCTGAAAGGTGTATATGAAGGAACGGATCCATCCGGGTGGATGATTTCAATGGGTCGGGGGCAGGGCTTTCCATCCGGCACGGGGGAGTTTTCCCTGATGGTTACGCCCCCCAATCCCCCTCTTTTTTATCAAAACGGGAGTTTTTGGCAGTTATGCAGAATTTTCAAGACATTTGTCCACGACCCATAGGGCAGCCAAAGCCGCCGCCGAAAAAAAGATTAGCCCAGCCGCCCCCAAGGGGCAAGCAATTCATCACCCGTTTTCGGACAAACAGTTGACCCGCGCCCCGGCGGGTGGTCTATTAAATGAGTTCTTCCTTATGCAATCAGACCGGCCCCATGGGGGCTGACAGGCTGGAATCCCAAAACCCGGCAGGGTGGAATCCAGGGGAGTATTTCTTTTCATCAAAGGCGGATATGAGCGGAACACCGGAGTTGCGGCAAAGAATGATGAACCATTTGCAGGAAGCCCAAGGGTTGCAATTGGCGTATGTGGGGCTGGTCAACGGCCTGTTTCAGGCCCTGGCCGCCGAGCCGTCCTCCGGGGAGGCCCTGGCCGGGCGGACCGCCACGGACCCGGCTTATGTGGCCCGCTGGTGTGATGCCGCCTATGCCTTTGGGATGCTGGATGAAAACCAGGGGCAGTTTACCCTTTCTTCCGTGGGTCAGGCTTTTTTACCGGATGCTTCATTCAGTTTGATGCCCCTGGCGGTCAATGCCATGCTCAATTCCCACATGGCGGACCGGGCCGCCGCATTGATGCGCTCCGGGGAGCGCCCCGGCGAAGAGGTGCTGGCCGAAAACAAAACCCTGCTGCCCTGGTTTGGTCCCATGCTGGAAGGTTCTTTCGCCCCTTTGTTTGACCAGCAGATCCTCAACGGGGTGCCGGTGTTTTCCGAAATGGACCGCAAGGGAGGGCTGGTGGTGGACCTGGGGTGCGGCAACGGCTGGTATTTGCGGCAACTGGCCCGCAAAATGGCCAACATCAAAGGGGTGGGGCTGGACGGCTTTGCCGAAAACATCCATCAGGCCGCCGATTTGGCCAAAAAAGAAAAACTGGATTCGCGGCTGAGATTCCTGAAAGGGGATATTCACGATTTCACCCTGGATGAGCCTGCCGATATTATTGCCATGAACCGCGCCCTGCACCATGTGTGGGACAAAAAAGAAAGCGTGTTTGCCGCCTTGCGGGACCATCTGGCGCCGGGGGGGGCGGTGGTGATTTGGGAACCCAACTGGCCGGCCAATCGGGCCGAATTGCGCCACCCGGCCAAACGGGGGCTGGCCCTGCAAAACCTGATAGAACACATCCAGGGCAACCACCTGTTGCGCCCTGATGAGATTTCTGCCGGGTTTGAATCGGTGGGGATGATTCCTCAGGTGTATTTGTTTGCCGAAGGGCGGGAGGCCGTGATTGTAGGCCGCAAAAAGCAAACCCCCTAAAGGGCGGCGGTGTATTCCTCCCACCCTTTGCGGCGCAGGCCGCAGGCCGGGCAATCCCCGCACCCCCGGCCCCAGGGGTTCATGGTTTCCACCCCGTTGTAACAGGTGTGGGAAAGTTCCAGCACCTCCGCCAGCACCCCCTCTTTTTGGGCCAGGGCGAAGGTTTGGGCTTTGGTCAGATGAAGCAAAGGGGCCTCCATGACAATGTCCACTTCCGCCCCCAGGTTCAGTGCCCGGCCCATGGCGGTGATAAACTCTTCCCGGCAGTCCGGGTACCCGCTGTAATCGGTTTGGCTGACCCCCATCACCAGCACCCCCGCCCCGGCGGTTTGAGCCCAGGCATGGGCCAGGGTGAGGAAAAAGGCATTGCGGTTGGGCACAAAAGAGGCAGGCAGGCCGGGGTGGTCCTGGTGGGCGCCCCCCACATCCCCCGGATGGGTCAGGGCCGATTTCACCATCCGGCCGAAAAATTCCGCTTCCAGCACATGGTGGGCCACTCCCAGCCGACGGGCGATTTTGGCGGCCTGGGTTAATTCCACCCGGTGTTTTTGGCCATAGTCGATGGACAGGGCTTCCACCTGGGGGTAGCGGTTTTTGGCCCACCCCAGGCAGGTGGTGGAATCCTGTCCGCCGGAAAATATCACCAAAGCTTTTTGGGGGTCCATAGTCCCATCAGAATAGAGGTGACAAACAAAAATTTGGATTGTAAGCGTATCCCAAACGGCGGCGGCATTCCAGACCAGAAATCTTTTACGCTCTCCCCAATCCCTTTTTACAAGATTTCTTTGTTTCTGCTAAGCTTTCAACAGCCCCCGGTGAGGGGGCCCAGCAACCAAATGCAGGGCTGCCGCCAAAGTGAGCCGCCTTCCCCAAGCGGTCCAAGCCGAACCCACCACTCACCCGCAGGAGAATGCCCGGATGGATCAGAATATCTTGGACAGTTCCATCATGGAGCGGATTGAAATTATCCAGGGGGACATCACCCGCCAAAACGTGGATGCCATCGTCAACGCGGCCAACAACAGCCTGTTGGGGGGCGGGGGGGTGGATGGGGCCATACACGCCGCCGCCGGGCCGGGGCTGTTGGCTGAATGCCGCACCCTGGGGGGGTGTCCCACCGGAGAGGCCCGACTGACCGGCGGGTATAACCTTCCCGCCCGGTGGGTGATCCATACGGTGGGGCCGGTGTGGCGGGGGGGCACCCATGGAGAAGATCAGGCGCTGATCCAATGTTACCGCCATGTGTTCGCCCTGGCACTTTCCCAGGGGGTGGTCTCCCTGGCGCTGCCTTCCATCAGCACCGGGGCCTACCGGTTTCCCCTGGGGCGGGCCAGCCGCATCGCCCTGACCGAAGCCATCCGCCACCTGGCTGCCCAGCCCCTGCCGGAAAAAGTGATTTTCGTCTGTTTTGATTCCGCCGCTTTCAACGGCTACCGGGAGGCGGTGGGGGAACTGGCCCAATGCTAAACCGCCTTCCAGAACCCATGAACCTTTCTTAACGTTACACCCCCTCTTTCTTTTGGGATTCCTCACGAATTTTGGTAGGATGAGGCGGATAGGGCTTCAGCTTGAACTTTTGGAAATGTTGTTTGTTTTTTTGAAAGGGAGGATCAAGGGGGTGAAACCCCCTGATTCGGACGGATTGTCGGACCGTCGGAGGGTTTTAAAAAAAAAACACCATCCAGGAGAAACCGCATGGCAACTGTCACCAAACCAAAAACCATTCCATCCAAAAAACCGGCCACACCCGCAGCCTCCAAACCCACAGCCGCTAAAAAAGAGGCAAAATCCGGCGGACAACCTTCCGCGGATGAATTAAGCCGATGGGTGGCCGAAGCGGCCTACTACCGGGCTGAAAAGCGGGGGTTCTCCCATGGCCAGGACCAGGGGGACTGGCTGGAAGCCGAGCAGGAGATTCTGCGGAAGCTGGGCCGGTAACCACCGTTTATTCTTAACACAAGTGAAACAACCATGTTGATCGGTGAAATCATATCCCGCCGGGCCGCCATCAGTCCGGATTTTACCTACTGGCGGCAGGGGGACCAGCGGTTGACCTACGAGTGGTTTGGTCGGCAGTCCAACCGGGTGGCCCATGGATTGTTGCGGGAAGCGGGCGGCCCACCCCCCCGGGATTGGATGGCGGGGGTGTTTTGTGGAAACCATCCGGCATATCCGGCGGTGTTTTTTGGGGCAGCCAAAGCCGGGGTGGTGCTGGTCCACCTCAACGACCGGTACGGGCCGCGTTCCCTGGCCCAAACTGTGGCCCATGCCGGCTGCCGGGTGGGGTTTGTGGATATGGCCCGGTTGAAGGTGGTGGAGGAAGCCCTGGCGGACCGGGAAACCCGGCAGTCTATTCAGGTGCAAACCTGGGTGGTGGTGGACCCTCCGGTGGGGGAGGCCCTGCCCGGCTGGGCGGTGGCCTGGGAGGATTGGCTTTCCGGCAATTCCGGGGAGGAACCCCCGCCTCTGGAAAACACCCGCGAAACCGACCCTTTTCAGCTGCTTTACACCAGCGGCACCAGCGGTGAACCCCGTGGGGTGTTGATCAGCCATGCAAGCAAAATCCGGCTGGCCACCACCCATGCCCTGAACATTGGATTAAACGCCGACAGCCGGGTGGTGAGCGCCCTGCCCCTGTGCCACCATTTTGCCCAATGGCTGAACATGGTGGCCCTGCCCCTGGTGGGGGGGATGTTGGTTTCCTTGCCCCATTTTGATCCGCAGGCCATCTGGTATGTGATGTCCCGCCACGGCATCACCCATTTGCCGGGGGTGCCCACCATGTTGCGCCGCCTGCTGGATGTCCCCGGATCCGAAAGAGGGGCCGCCAACGACCTGGAACAAATTGTTTATGGCGGGGAGCCTGCCGATGAACTGCTGGTGAACCGGTTGAAGGCCCGGTTCCCCGGGGTGCGGCTGTTTCAGGGGCTGGGCCAGACGGAAACCGGTTATTACCTGGGGCTGCACACCCCGGATCACAACCTAAGCCCCCGAAGCGTGGGCCGCCCGGATGTGTTTTCTGAAGTGCGGCTGGTGGATGAAGCCGGAAAGAATGTGCCGGATGGTCAGGTGGGGGAAATCATCGCCCGCACCCCCTATATGATGAACGGCTATTACAAGGATGATGCCGCCACCGCCGATTACCACCGGTTCGGTGCCCTGTGGGGGGCCACCGGCGATATGGCCTGGAAGGACCCCAAAGGATATTATTATCTGGCCGGCAGAAAATCAGACCTCATTATTTCCGGGGGGATCAACATCCACCCGGTGGAGGTGGAAAAAACCCTGCTGGCCCATGATCAGGTGGTGGATGCCGCTGTGGTGGGGATGCCGGACACCCAATGGGGGGAGGCGGTTTGGGCCGCCGTGGTGTTGCGGTCCCCCAATGGTTTGTCCCAACCCCAGGGGGGAAGCCACCCCGGTCTGGAAAAAGAGCTTCTGGATTTTTGCCACACCCGTCTGGAAGGGTACAAGATTCCCCGGCGGATCACCTTTCTGGCCCGGCTGCCCCGCAATGCGGGGGGCAAAGTGGTCCGGCTGGATGTAAAGGCCATTCTTTCGGGAGAGCGGCCTCCCCCCGGCGCCGAAGGGGTTAAAGCGTAAAAACCCTGACCGGTAAAAAATGAAAGCGCCCAAAGGTGAACCACATACGATAAAACTCTGACGAGGCTGGGATGAGACGCTGCCAGGCACAATTGACCGAGACCCCCATTCACAAAAAAAGCGGCTGTCCTCATGAGGATCTTCCGTTGCGGGAATGGGACGGGAAACACTATTGCCTGCTTCACCTGCCGGAAGATGCCAAAACCGGCCCCGACTGGGAATGGAAAGGGGGCGATTGGCAAACCTTTGACGATCAGCTTCAAAAAACCATCAGCGGTTTTTCCCGGTCAGAAAACAAAAACGTTCACCGGTTGGAATTCAACGCCCTGGATCTGCGGGGGGTGGTGTTTCCCAACTCCATTTCTTTTGGGACCTACACGGGGGATAACCCATTGCCGCCCGCGGATTTCACCCTGGCCCGGTTTATCGGAAATTCCGATTTCAAAGGGGTGGTGTTTCGGGAGTATGCCGATTTTTCCGGGGTGGTGTTTCGTTGGATCTCCGATTTCCGGTCCGCCGTGTTTGAATCCTCCGCCCGGTTTGATCAGGCCAGTTTTGGCGAGGCCCTGTTCGGATCGGCCACGTTCATGTACGGGGTTTCTTTTCGGCACGCCCTGTTTGAGGGGGCGGGGGATTTTTACGGGGTGGTGTTCAACAAGGAAAAATACTCCCGGTTTGATTCATTCGCCTATGCGGTGGGGTATGAACCGATCATCCCGACCCATTTTGATGAGGCGGTGTTTAGGGGAAACGCCATTTTCAATTCCGCGGTGTTTAACAAGCTGGTCCATTTCAACGGGGTGCGGTTTCACAAAAACGGATTTTTCTCATCGGTCGCGTTTCACGGGGAGGTGAGCTTTGCCGATGGATTTTTTGCCGCCGGGGTTGATTTTCGCAACGGGGAATTTAGGGGCCATGCGTTGTTTACCCACAGCCGGTTTGCCGAGCCCCCTTTGCTGGATGGAACCACCTTTATGGGGGATGTGGATTTTGAACGGACCCGGTTTGAACGGGGGGATGAACATTTTTTCCGCCGGATGCGGCGGCTGATGGTATCCACCCAGCGGTGGTGGGAGGCCGCCTGGTTCCACGGCATGGAACTGGAAGCCCAATGGCACCGCCTGCCCCTGTGGAAAAAGTGGGGGGGCACCCTCAACTTCTGGTACTGGCTGTTTGGGGATTATGGCCGTTCCATTTGGCGGCCTGTTTTGTGGATTCTGGTTTCCCTGCCCCTGGTGGCCGCCCTGGCGGGGGGGGCGGATCCTTTGGCCCAGGCCCCCGGAGTGTACGGGTTTGCCAGCGGTTCGGCGGGCTGGGACCCGGCCTGGCGGTATCTGATGTTTGCCGTACAAAACCTCAATCCGGCCTCCCTGGTGGGGGTGGAAACCCCGCTGATGGCCACCGGGTTCCCTGTGTGGATGCTGGCCCGGACCCACAGTCTGCTGGTGATGGCGTGGCTGGTGATGGCGTTGGTCACGGTGGTGCGCCGGTTCCGGCGGTAGGGGCAGACCGCCCAAAACGGGGCAAGGCCCGGGCGGGGCCGGTTGTTGGAATGGGTGCCCAAAGATTCAGGCGAAAAGCCATGGGGGGGAACAAGTCTCCCCGCACCCCCGGCCTTTGTGGAAAGCGTACACAGGGTCTTTGGGTTTTGGGGCAAATCCCCTAAAAAATAGGGCGGCATGAGCAGATATGAAACCTTCCACAGCCAGACAGGTGATTGCATGACCGACATTTCCCTGATGAAAGAACTGGCCATTATCTTTGCGGTGGCGGTGGGGGTGGTGCTGTTGTTGGGGCGGCTGCATATGCCGCCCATCGCCGGTTTTCTGGTGTCGGGTGTGGTGGTGGGGCCTGCCGGTCTGGGGCTGGTGAAGGATATCCATGCGGTGGAGATGTTGGCCGAGGTGGGGGTGGTGTTGCTGCTGTTTACCATCGGCCTGGAATTTTCACTGGAACGGTTGCGGCGCATTTGGAAGCTGGTGGTGCTGGGGGGCGGGGTGCAGGTGGCGGTGACCATCGTTCTGACCGCCCTGATTGTGGTTGCCACCGGTCAGGGGGGGCGGGTGGGCACTTTTTACGGCTTTCTGGTGGCGTTGTCCTCCACGGCCATTGTGTTGCGTGCCCTGGCCGAACGGGATGAGGTGAACGCCCCCCACGGCCGGTTCATCATGGGCATTCTGATTTTTCAGGACCTGATGGTGGTGCCCATGATGCTGGTGATTCCCATGCTGGGCGGGGTGGGGGGGGATTCCATTTTTTCGGTGGTCCAGGCCTTGGGCAAGGCGGCGGTCCTGGTGGTGGCGGTGGTGGCGTTTTCCCGGCTGGTGGTTCCCCCCATTTTGTCGGTCATCACCCGCGAGGGCAAACGGGAATTGTTTTTGCTGGCCATATTGCTGGTGGTCATTTTCACCGCCTGGCTGACTTCCATGGCCGGGTTGTCCCTGGCCTTGGGGGCGTTTCTGGCCGGCATGGTGCTGGCCGATTCGGAATACGCTCATCAGGCCCTGGCGGATGTGCTGCCTTTTCGGGATACCTTTACCAGTCTGTTTTTTATTTCGGTGGGGATGCTGCTGGATTGGCGGGTGCTGGTGGAAACCCCGGGTTTGATTGTGGGGCTGTTTTTGGGTGTGTTGCTGCTCAAATTCGGTGTGGCCTATCTGGCGGCTTTGTTGATGCGGTTTCCGGCCAGGGTGGCCATTATGTCGGGTATGGGGTTGGCCCAGGTGGGGGAATTTTCCTTTGTGCTGGCTCAAACCGGCAAGGAGTACGGTCTGATGAACCCCCACGATTCCCGGGTGTTTATCGCGGCCTCGGTGATGACCATGCTGATCACCCCCCTGCTGGTGCGGATGGCCCCCCATTTTGCCGCGGGGATGACCCGGATGCGGAACCTGGAACACCTGATGGAGGCCCAGGGGGCGGATGAGGAAGGTCCGGATAAAAAACACCTGTCCAACCATGTGGTGGTGGTGGGCTACGGTCTGGGGGGCCGCACCCTGGCCAAAGCTCTCAGCAACTCCGGCATCCCCTATGCCGTTCTGGATTTAAACCCCGACAATGTACGCAAGGGCCGCGAAACAGATGTGCCCATTTTTTGGGGGGATGTGACCAGTGTGGAGGTGTTGGCCCACATGCGGGTGCGTCAGGCCAGGGAGGTGGTGTTTCTCATCAGCGATCCGGATGCCACCCTGCGGGCGGTTTCGGCCGCCCGGCGGTACGCCCCGGAGGTATCCATCACCGTGCGCTCCCATTACATGCGGGATGTGGCCACTCTGCGGCGGCTGGGAGCCAACGATATTGTGGTGGAGGAATTTGAAAGCGGGGTGGAGATTCTGGCCAGGATGTTGCGCAAATCGGGGATTCCCCGCAACGTGGTGGCGGCCCGTATCGGGGAAACCCGTGATGAATTGACCGAAATTCTGGGGCCGGTTTCCATGCCCCGCCCCAACCTGGGCCAGGTCCCGGATTTGTTGTGGGAAGTGAAAATGGAAAGCTACATGGTGGGGGATCACGACTGGGCGGTTGGGAAAACCATCATGGAAACCGATTTGCGAAAAGTCACCCAGGTGTCCATTGTGGCCCTGCGGCGCAAAGAACAGGTGATCCCCAACCCTGCCCCGGACCTTGCCATTCAACCGGAGGACATCGTGTATCTTATCGGCGGCCTGAAGGATGTCACCACGGCCATGATTTATCTGGCCCTGGGTTATCTTCCGGAAACCGAAACCTATTGTGCCGTGCCCTCCCAGGAGGACAAATTGAACAACCCGGAACCTTCCCCCGAATAACCGCCATTTGCCGCCTTTCCAGGGGGGGATTCCGTGGATGGTTTGCCCCCTCACTTTTGCGCCCTGAATCCCAACCCAAACAGGCCCATCCAAACCCCAGCCGGTAGTCTCATGAATCCTCCCGATACCAAAATCGCCACCGCCCAGGAACTGGCCCATTGGCTTCAGGCCGGGTTTACCCGCTCCCAGGATTTAACCGCGGGGCTTTCTTACAGTCAGTTGATGGGCCCCCAATTGGATACCGTCAACCCCATGTTGTGGGAACTGGGCCATGTGGCCTGGTTCCATGAACGGTGGAGCCTGCGCGCATTGAGGGGGCTGCCCCCCCTGCTGGCCAACGGGGACCTGTTGTATGATTCTTTTGAAACCCACCATTCCACCCGCTGGTCCATTCCCCTGCCTCCGCCGGAGAAAACCCTGGCCTACATCCGGCAGGTGCTGGAGGTCCAATTGGAATGGCTGGATAAATCTCCCCCCGATGAGCGGGCCGTCTATTTTTACCGGCTGGGGGGGTTCCATGAGGATATGCACAATGAGGCCTATACTTACACCCGTCAGGCCCTGGGGTATCCCCCCCCGGTGTATTCCGACCAGGGATCCGCCCGGCAGGCGGAGGGGGTCAGCTCCGCGGGTCCCCTGGCCGGGGATGTGGACATTCCCGGATGCCAGGGATTTTTGCTGGGGGGAACCCCCGCCATGCCTTTTGTGTTTGACAATGAAAAATGGGCACACCCGGTGGATGTGGCCCCGTTTTCCATGGCCCGTGCCCCGGTGACCAACGCCGGGTTTTTGGCTTTTGTGGAAGACGGCGGGTATGACACCCCCGACTGGTGGACGGCCGCCGGGTGGGATTGGCGCACACGGACCGGCGCCTCCCGGCCCGTTTACTGGGCCAAACGCCGGGGGGGCGTTGGGAATCCCGGCGGTTTGACCGGTGGGAGCCTCTGCCCCCCCATCAGCCGGTGATTCATGTGAACTGGTTTGAGGCGACGGCCTGGTGCCGCTGGGCGGGCCGCAGGCTGCCCACCGAAGCAGAATGGGAACTGGCCGCCGGAGGCGCCCCCGAGTTGGGCGGCAGGCCGGAACTGGGGGCCAAATTCAGGTTTCCCTGGGGAGACACCCCCCCCACCCCCCAAAAAGCCAACCTGGATGGCCAGGCGGGGTGGGTGGTGGATGTGGCCGCCCACCCGGAAGGGGACAGCCCAACCGGCTGCCGCCAGATGGCGGGCAATGTGTGGGAATGGACAGAATCCCCGTTTTATCCCTTTCCGGGGTTTGTAACGGACCCTTACCGGGAATATTCGGCCCCCTGGTTCGGCTACCGCAAGGTTCTCAAAGGGGGGTGTTGGGCCACCCGCTCCCGCACCCTGCGCAACACCTGGCGCAATTTTTACCTGCCGGACCGGCGGGATGTGCTGTCCGGGTTCAGGACCTGCGCCCTATGAATCTGCTGATGACCACCCCCGCCCC
>JAOUFO010000239.1 GCA_029858165.1 Deltaproteobacteria bacterium
ACAGGACTCAAAAAGAAAGGCACCAGCCAGCCTGCGGCGTTTGGAGCCGGTAGGCGACACAACGCAGGGCTGTGCTGGTGCTGGACAGGACTCAAAAAGAAAGGCACCGGCCAGCCTGCGGCGTTTGGAGCCGGTAGGCGACACAACGCAGGGCTGCGCTGGTGCTGGACAGGACTCAAAAAGAAAGGCGGTGAACCCCGCCCTAAGCCGCCGCAAGGCGGATGACGGTGGTGAACCGCTGGACAGCACCGGCCTCCCAAAAGCGCCCTCTCCCCCGCGCTTCGCGCGCCCCCTCCCCACACAGGGAGGGGGCAATAACCCTCACCATTTTAATTGAATCAACAAACCGCCAAAGCGGCCTCCCGGTGGCCGTGGCCCAGCCCCCCCAGTTCCGCAGGGCTGATCAACCCCAGCGCCCCGATGGCTTTCAGGGCAGCCAGGGAGGCTTCGGGGAAGCGGGCCTGGCGGTCCACTTCATCCGCATGTTGGGCCACCACCGTGGCGGCCGCCTGGTCCACCTGTTCTAAAAATTTGGAGGCGTCAGACATGGGGTCTCCTGAAAAAACAGGTCTTCCGCCCCCCTCGGGTGGAAGACAGAACGGTACCCCCGTCCGGCACAAAGGGCGGTTTAGGCAGGGTGAAGGACCCAAAGACCTTGGGCCGGGGGTGGATTCAAAGCCCTTGCCGGATGGCCATCATTCCCGGTTATCACAGCCCTGTCAGAAACAGATGCAAGGCAGGCCAAACAAAGGCAAGGCAGGCCAAAGAAAAATGGTCTGCCTTCAAAATTACCCCCAAACCCAAACGCTGTCAAAGCAAACGGGGCAGGGATGAAACCCCGCCCCTATGGCTTCGGGAGGCTATCCAGCCAGGTCACAATCCTGGATGCCACTTTTTCCCATTGGGGGTCCAGCATCTGGTCATGGGTCATGCCGGGGATGATTTCGGCCTGGGTGTTGTAGGCCTTGGCGGTGGCATGGACCTCTTTGACCGAAATGGCGGCATCTTTTTCGCCCCCGATGACCAACAGAGGGGTGGACACCTTTTTGGGCCGGGGCAGGTTAAACACAATCATATCCAGATAGGCCCGGTAGGATTCATCCTGGACCAGGGGAAACAGTTTTAGAAGCCGGGCTTCGGGGAAATCCGGGGGCAGCATAAAAGCCTTGAACAACGCCGGGGTGTGAACGATGGGGTACAGGCTTAAGGTCAGGTTCACTTTGGCAAACAGAAAAGGGTGCCTGCGGGCGACCCGCAAAGTGGGGCCGAGGATCCCCCCCGGAGGAACAGACGCCAGCAGCACTGCCGCCGGGGCCGGGTGGGTTTCCAGCACTTTTTGCACCACGAATCCCCCCATGGAATGGCCCACCAGAATGGGCGGCCGGGCCATCCCGGCGGCAACCCGCGCCACATCCTCGGCGTAATTGCGAATGGTGGACCAGCGCAACCCTTTGCGGCCTTCACTTTTGCCATGGCCCCGCAGACTGACCGCCGCGGCCATATAGCCGTGGTCGGCAAAGTAGGGCAAAAAGTGATCCTCCCAGCACCAGGCCCCGTGCCACATGCCGTGGACAAACAGCACCGGGGGCTTATCCGACTTTGTTTTCGCCTTGTGTTCAATGACTTCCAGGTTCATGGGCCGCCTTGGGGTGAGGGTGATGCCGCCGCGCCGCGGTGAAGAGGGCCTTCAGGGCGGCCATCAGAAACGGCACATGGGGCCATCCATACCACTGATGGGGAGAAAAAGGGAGAGACCTCTGCACAACTCGTTTTTTCCCATCCCCCTGCCCCCTTCCCAATGGCAAGGGGGTTGAACTGATTGGGGGCCTGCGGCCCCCAAACCCCCGCTTTTTTATCAAAACAGGAGATTATAAGTAGTTATGCAGAGGTCTCAGGGAATGTTCTTGGGGGTGGATGGTTCTTGGGGCGGCAAAATAGGTTGCCAGCAAGGTGCAGTTGTGACATTGCTAGCCGCAGAATGAACCGAATGGGGGGCGTTGCCCCGGCCCGCCATGCTGTCTGCCCAGGCTGCCGTCAACCCTCCGGATCAGCCAACCCCAACCCAAAGGTGCCCATGTCCAACTTAGCCTCGTTTCTGGTATCCGCCGCCAAACGCCACCCGGCCAAAGCGGCCATGGTGTTCAATGATAAGGCCACCTCCTACGCCGAACTGAACGGAGCCAGCAACATGGTGGCCAACGGCTTAAAGGCGGCGGGCATCCAGCCGGGGGACCGGGTGGCCCTGACCTGCCCCAATCTGCCCTATTTCCCCATCATCTATTACGGCATCCTGAAAGCCGGGGCGGTGGTGGTGCCCTTAAACGTATTGCTGAAAGGGCGGGAGATCGCCTACCACCTGAAAGATTCCGGGGCCAAAGCCTACTTTTGCTTTCAGGGCACGGCTGAACTGCCCATGGCGGATGAAGGCCGCAAGGGGTTTGCCGAAACCGATACCTGCCAGCACTTTTGGGTGATGACCGCCGCTCCCGGCGCGCCCAGCCCCATAGAAGGCGCCCCCACGTTTGATTCGCTGTTGGCCGGGCAATCCCCCGCGTTGGATTTCCACCAGGTGGCCGCCGGGGATACCGCCGTCATCCTGTACACATCCGGCACCACGGGCTTCCCCAAAGGGGCGGAACTCACCCACGCCAACCTGACCATGAACGCCATGGCCTGCAACGACCTGTTCCAATCCCAGCCGGATGACATCCATCTGTTGGCCCTGCCTCTGTTTCACAGTTTTGGCCAAACCACCCAAATGAACGCCTCCATCGTGGGGGGGCTTACCTTTGTGCTGATGGCCCGCTTTGACCCCCAAGCCGCCCTGGAAGCCCTGGAAAAACAAAACATCAGCGTCTTCGCCGGGGTGCCCACCATGTACTGGGCCATGCTGAACGTGCCGGAAGCCGAAACCAAATTTGATCTGGCCAAAATATCCAAACGGCTGCGCCTGGGGGTCTCCGGTGGGTCGTCCATGCCCCTGGAAGTGCTGAAAGGGTTTGAAAAACGGTTCCAGATTACCGTGCTGGAAGGCTACGGACTCAGCGAAACATCCCCCGTGGCCAGCTTTAACTCGCTGGACCGCCCCGTCAAGCCCGGCTCTGTGGGCACACCCCTGCGCGGAGTGGAAATCGCCGTGCTCAACGACCAGGGCCAGCCCCAGCCGGTAAACGAAGTGGGCGAGGTGGTCATCCGCGGCCACAACGTCACCAAAGGGTACATCAACCGCCCGGAACAAAACGCCGCCGCCATCAAAAACGGCTGGTTCTACACCGGCGACCTGGGCCGCCTGGACGAAGACGGCTACCTCTACATAGTGGACCGCCTGAAAGACATGATCATCCGCGGCGGATTTAATGTGTACCCCCGAGAAGTGGAAGAAGTGCTGATGACCCACCCGGCGGTTTCCATGGCCGCCGTCATCGGCGTGCCCGATGACAAACTGGGCGAGGAGGTGAAAGCCTTTGTCATCCTGAAAGCCGGGGCCGAAGCCACCGACACCGAAATCGTCCACTGGGCCAAAGAACAAATGGCCAGCTACAAGTACCCCCGGCAGGTGGAAATCCGCCCAACCCTCCCCATGAACGCCACCGGAAAAATCCTCAAACGGGAATTAAGGGACGCCTAAAGCCCGGATGGGTCACCCCAAAAG
>JAOUFO010000240.1 GCA_029858165.1 Deltaproteobacteria bacterium
CCCTCCCCCAGTTCTTCCTCCCGACTGAAATCCATGGTGTATTTGTAGCCGGAGCACCCCCCCGGCCGGGCACCGATCCTTAAGTAGGATGTGGCCTCATCCACCTGTTGTTCCTCAAAGGTCTGGCGCACCACCTGGGCTGCCTCTGGGGTCAGCACCACCTGATAATCTGTGTTTTCAGCTTCCATGGTTTCAACTCTTCGTAAAATTCCGGTTAGGATGTGATTGAATCCGGGGATGTTTCATCGTACTGCCTTGTTTGTTATTATATCCTGTTTGGTTCGGGGGGTCATCCCCAAATTTTCATCCGCCTTGGGCCATTTCCTGGGCGGCGGTGTGGAAGGCCCGGATGATGGCATCCAGGTCCTGGCGGCTGTGGGTGGTTGAAATGGCCCCGTTGTGAAACATAAACACCCCGTTCACCCTTAACCGTTGGGCCAGTTCCAGATATTTGTCGTAAAAAGTGTGCTCCAGAATGTCGGCCATGGAGCGCACCGGGTGGTCTTTTTCCCTGGTGAAATGAACACAAAACAGGGATTCCATCCCGGTGATGGTCACCGGGATACCCGCCTGGGAAAACCCCTGACGGATCCCATCGGTCACATATCGGGTGTTATCCCGCAAGGAGGGATACAGGGTGGATTGTTCCCGCGAAAGGATTTCCAGGGTGGCGGACCCGGCGGCCATGCTCAAAGGGTTGCAGGCATAGGTCCCGCCGCCGATGACCACTTTTTCCCATTTGGGCACATTGCGGGTAATGTCGCTTAAGGCCAGGACGTCCTCCCGGCCCGCCACCGCCCCGATGGCCATTCCCCCGCCCAGCACCTTGCCCAGAGTCACCAGGTCCGGCTGCACACCGTAGGTTTGGGAGGCCCCCCCCAGGGCCACCCGGAACCCGGTGATGATTTCGTCAAAAATAAGCAATGCCCCGGCCTTGGTGGTTTCCTCCCGCAACCCGGCCAGGTATTCCGGTTCGGCGGGAATCATCCCCACGCTTCCCAGCATCGGCTCCACAATCACCGCGGCCAGGTCATCCCCCACTTCCCGGATCAGGTTGCGGGCCGCCTGAATATCGTTAAACTCCACGGTGCGCACACCCTGGGTCAGTTCCGGCGGCAGCCCCAGACTTTCCGGCATGCCATACACCGGGGGGGATACATCCACCATCAATTCGGTGTTGGCCCCATGCCACCCCCCCACCATTTTGATCACCGTTCCCCGCCGGGTGAATCCGCGGGCCAGCCGCAGGGCATACATGGTGGATTCCGTACCGGATACACAAAACCGCACCCGCTGGGCCCCCGGCACCCAACGGGTCACATGGCGGGCCAGGTCCAGCTCCTGGGCCACCGGCAACCCGATGTGCAGGCCGTTTTCCAGGGCGGCCCGCAGGCTTGCCATCACCTCCGGGGGAGAATGGCCCAGGATGGCATCGTAATGGGCCATCCACAGGTCAATAAACACATTGCCGTCCACATCCCACACCCGGCTGCCTTCCGCCCGGTTGAAAAACAGGGGATACGGTTTGTGAAACCGGGCGTTGTGGCTCAACCCCCCGGCCGTATAACGCCGGGCCTCCTCAATCAGCCGTTTGGAATTGGGGGTGATGGCCTCCAGCCGGGCCAGGGGGTCGGTCAGGGGTTCCTTGGCCCTGGGACCGGCGGCTGGAGAGGCGGCAACAGAAGAATCGGCGTGTTTCATCAAAGGTCCGCAAAAAAGGGGTAGGGTAACGGAATTTTAAACCGCAACAAAACAGGAGGCGCCCGGCCCGTAGGCCAGACCGCTCCGGTTCAGCCCGGTTCAATCATCATGGCATAAATGAAAAAGAGGGCAAAGGTGGAGAGGACAGGTGGTTGGCGCAATTCGGTTACGGGGTCATCCGCATAACGGGAAAATCCGGCAAATGGTTGTTCCAGGCCGCAAGGTTAAAAACCGCACACCCGGAAACGATATTTTTTTTCCACATTCCGGTCATTGGGCCAGGGATGGGCAATTGTGTTTTAAGACGATCGGTCCGAGTGAGCAATTGGGCCTCATCCAGGGTTTCCAACGCCACCAGGACATAGTAATAAATCGGTTTGTCCGCCCGCCCTGAGGCCCATTCATAAAGAAAGGAATCCCGGTATTTGTATTTCAAATCCACATCAATTTCCTTGCCCAAAAACCGTTTTACCCAATCTTCACGAGCCTCAAGGGTGCTTTTCGTGTGATCCGGGTCTTTGAATTCCACAAACAGAACCCGCTCTTCAAGCTCCACAATAAAATCCACGGCCTTCATGCAATGGGAAAGGGGATGGTTCTCATCAAATTTTCGGGCGGTTGCTGAATCCGGAAAACGGATGTGAAGCTGACCTTCGGTAAAATCACTCATCGGGAACCTCCTCCCAGGGTCCGTTTTACTTCCCGGTTATACAAATCGGCAAATGCTTCCGCAATTGCGTTGGGATGGATTCCCAGGAAACTGTCTGCCGAGTGGTTTGCAATCCGGTCATCCGAATCCCGATCCTTGTACAGAGAATGAAACACAATGTTGTCGTTTGGTTTTCTTTGCAGGTCCAGTTCTTTTAAAATGACATAATCGTGGGTGGCCAAAAAAACCTGTACCCCCTGGCGTTGCAGTTCCAGGAGTATCTCCATCAGGATTCCGAACATTTTGGGGTTCAGGTTGGTTTCCGGTTCATCCCAGAACAGTACCGACCCCTTCAACAAAGTACCGTTTTGGATCAGCATCCACAGCAAACCCAATTTTCTCATTCCCTCCGCCAGCAGGGTGAATTCCAGGTTTCCCTGGCTGTTGTTCAAAAAAAACTCCTGTCCTTTCGAAACCACCTTTCCATTTATGGCCTTTTGCAAGGTGCCCAACAGTTTCTTCCGGTTATCATCCGCCTGTCCGCGCAAAGAAGGGCGAAAGGCCCTCAACAAAATGTCCGCGTAAATTTCCTCAAAGTGGATGTTTTTCTCCGCATATAAAGATTGAAATCCCGGAGCGTTGGAAAGCATTTCCTTGACCGGGATATAGACACTGTCTATGGACTGTGATGTCCAATCCTTCGCCCCTGTTACGGTAGCCGATTCTTCCTTTTTGGTGTGGTTTGAAAACTTTATCCGCAATTTTCTGGTTTCTGTTTGTACCTCAGCCATCCCGAATTTGCTTGTCTTGTGGCGTTTGACCAGACGGCCTATGGCATTCCCCGAGGGCAAAAAGACACGAACCAGCTTTCCGGCAAAATCCGATTTCGTGTTGGTGATGTCGCAGGCGGCGTAGGCTATTTTCATCAAATGGGTTTTGCCGGTGCCATTGGCCCCCACAAACACATTGATTCCGGGAGAGAAATCCACCGATATTTTTTCAAAAACGGTGAACCCCTCACACATGATTTTGGTTATGGTCATTGCCTGGCTTCCATTCTGGTCCCTGACCTGTTGCCGCCCAAGGCCGGTTTTTCATCCTTTTGCCACATAAAATCCGGATTCAATTTTTTATTTCCTTATCATGACGGCGTAAAATAATCCCTGTCTGTATAAATTTTTTGGACGAAACCCATCCGGTTTTTGGCGGTTGAGATAACCCGAGGCCTCTGCACAACTCGTTTTTTCCCATCCCCCTGCCCCCTTCCCAAAGGGAAGGGGGTTGAA
>JAOUFO010000012.1 GCA_029858165.1 Deltaproteobacteria bacterium
GACCCGAAACAGATCCAAACCGCGGCCGGAGAGGCCATCCAACGGTTGAGAAACACCCGGCCCACGGCGGTCAATCTGTTTTGGGCTTTGGACCGCATGGAACACACCCTGAATCTATCCGGCGCCGGGGATTTGGCCGTAGCCCTGGAAACCCAGGCCCGGGGGATTTGGCAGGAAACCCAGGATCAGGACCGGCGGATGGCCGCCCACGGCATCCGACTGCTGGCTCCCCAGGCCCGGGTGATCACCCATTGCAACACCGGCCCCCTGGCCACCGGGGGGCTGGGGACCGCCTTGGGGGTGTTGTTGGAGGGGGACCGCGCCTGGGGAGGGCTGCATGTGTATGTGGATGAAACCCGCCCCCGCTGGCAGGGGGGGCGGCTGACCACCTGGGAATTGAAAACCCACGGGGTGGACCACACCCTGATCTGCGATTCCATGGCCGCCTTTTTAATGGCCCGCGGGGGAATCCACAGTGTGTGGGTGGGAGCGGACCGCATTGCCGCCAACGGGGATACCGCCAACAAAATAGGCACCTACAACCTGGCTATCGCCGCCGGTTATCACCGGGTCCCTTTTTATGTGGTGGCTCCTTCCACCACCATAGACCCCACTTTGGATACCGGCCGGAGCATCCCCATAGAAGAACGGGCTTGGGAGGAAGTGGCTCAACCCCTGGGCCAGCCTTTGGCCCCCCAGGCCACCCCGGTGTGGAATCCGGCTTTTGATGTAACCCCGGCGGAACTCATCAGCGCCATCATCACCGAGGCCGGAGTGGCCCATGGCCCCCGCTACGATTTGCGCCGCCAGCCGGGGGCCAGCAATCCTCCAGGGTCGGGGTAAGCGGGCTTAATCCCCCCTGTACCGCTGGGATTTCCAGGGGTCACCCTCATTGTGATACCCCCGCCGCTCCCAATAACCGGGGTCATCGTGTTCCACAAACCGCAAGCCGGTTAAAAACTTGGCCGATTTCCAGGCATACAGGCGGGGCACCACCATCCGCACCGGCCCCCCGTGTTCCAGCGGCAACGGCTTGCCGTCCAGTTCATAGGCCAGCAAAACATCCGGCCCCAGCATATCCTTCAGGGGAACATTGGTTGTGTACCCGTCAGCGGATTCCTGCACCACATGGGCCGCAACCGGCAAAGGCTCCACCAGGGCGGCAATATGGCTGAACAACACCCCCCCCCAGGCCACGTCAAACTTGGACCAACCGGTGACGCAATGAAAATCCGCCGCCAAAACGGTTTTCGGCAGGGCGGCAAATTCGTCCCAATTCCATTCCAGGGGGCGGGCCGCCAAACCTCCGGCTTTCAACCGCCAGGTTTTGGGATCAAACACCGGATGAATCCCCAAATCCAGCACCGGGAATCCCTGGGCCAGCCGCTGGCCCGGCGGCAAACGGGACCTTTCTTCATCAGGAGGCTGTGTTTTGGGGTGGGTCCGGCGGTGTTCCATCAGCCGCAGCAGGCCTTTGGTTTTGGTGTCAGAATCATCCATTTGAATTGCCCCTTGTGATGAACAAGCAAACCAGAAAAACCGTGGGGGAGCAGGCCCCCAAAAGAAAGGCGGTGAACCCCGCCCCAAGCCGCCGCAAGGCGGATGGCGGTGGTGAACCGCTGGACAGGACCCCCAAAAAGAAGTGCAACCAGCCCGGCTAAGGAATTTGGAGCCGACAGGCGACAAATGACCGCCGGTGCTGGTTGCCGGACAGGCCCCCCAAAAGAACAAAGAGTCTTTCCCTCTTGTGGCAAAACTTTCCATTTGTTTTACCCCAGCCCGGAGCCGCCGTGAACCTGAATCCCCCCCCGCTCAACATTGTGTTGGTGGAACCCCAGATTCCCCCCAACACCGGCAATGTGGCCCGGTTGTGCGCCGCCACCGGCTGCCGTCTGATTTTGGTGGGTTCTCTGGGCTTTGAACTCAGCGACCGGACCCTGAAACGGGCCGGGTTGGATTATTGGGAATATGTGCGGTGGGAACACCAGCCCGACACCCAGCGGTTTTTTGCCGGGCTTCCCCCGGACAGCTTTCACCTTTTGACCACCAAAGCCACCACCCCTTATACCCGGATGAATGTATCACCGGGGGATTATCTGGTGTTCGGCAAGGAAACCGCCGGCCTTCCCGCCCAATTGTTGGAAGAAAACCCCCAAAAGTGTTATACAATACCGATGATGCAGTCCGGGGTGCGGTCCTTGAATCTTTCCTCTTCAGTGGCCATTGTCACCTACAACGCCTTGCGCATCGTGACCCCGGAACACTTTTAATCTTAGCATTTTAAGGATTTCCATCGTAAAGATATAGGGGGGGACAGCAACACCCATTTTTCCCTTTTCCTTCCCAAGGGAAAAGGAAACCATCTGGTTGGCGGCCAGGACCCCATAAGCCGCCGCTTATGATTTATAACGGGAATACCCGACTGTAACCCAAAGGTATCAAAATCATCAAACGTCATCCGAACAACCTGAATGGCTGAGGTACCCCCTTTGAACCTTTTTGACCTGATTTTTATTTTTTTAACCGTCTCATTTTTCCTGATGTGTTTATCAAGGGGAGGGGCACGGGAAATCATCCCATTTTTGGGGGTGTTGTTCGGTTTTGTCGGGGCCAACAAATACCACACAGAATTGGGGGAGGTGTTGAAGCCCCTGTTTGGGGATATTCAGCTGGCCATGCTGATGTCTTTTTTGGTGATTCTGATGGGGGCTTATATTTTGGGCTTGATGCTGGGCAACGCGGGGGACCGGCTGAACGTGGAAACCGACAACCCGGCCAACCGGATTCTGGGTGGGATGATCGGTATCATGAAGGGGGTGTTGTTTTCTTTATCCCTGTTTATTATCGTCCAGGGTTACCTGCCCCATTTTAATGCGGCTTTGGGGAACTCCCGGTTTTCTGACTTTCTGGCCCAGTTATTGAAGGTCTTTCAAACCATGCATCTCACCTAATTCAGGGTTTTTCCATGGGCCAACCGGGTCGGCTGTTGTGGCCGCTTTTGATTTTTATGTTGTCTGCCTGTTCAGGCTCCGGGGTTGTATCCAACCCCCGGCTGGCGGACCCGCTGCCCCCGGTGGTGGATACCCTGCTGGTGGACCCCTTCCGCAACCAGAACGCCTCCGGGCTGACCATCGGAGACCTTAATTTTTTTCAGGACACCCTGGTTGCGGAACTGGTTGGGCGGAAAAAATACAAAAACCCGGTATCACTCAAAATTAAAAACCCCAATGTGGCCCATTTGGAGGGTGAAATCACCCGGTTCGCCATATTGGAATTGCAGGGAGAGGGGATTTTTGTCCGACAGGTAAACATCACCGCCACAGTATCCTTCCGTCAGCCCTATACCCAACCGGAACCCCCCCCCATCCAAATCACCCGCGGCATCTCTTACCAAATCGGATTTCATCTGCCTGCCGGGCGCAAGCGGGGAGGGGTGGCCACCGATGTTCATGGAGCCATAGAAGAGCTCAGCCATATTTTTACTGAGGCTTTTGCCCCTCAGGAATCGGCAGAGGATATTTTTTTGGCGGATATGCAGGACCCCGACACCGGAGAAATGCTGGGAAAACCTGAGCTGTTGCGGGGAAACCTGTTGGCCCAGAACGGCGATTTTGACCAGGCTGTCCGCAAATGGCTGTTGACCCTGTACAACCCCCAACCGGAAAAAACCCATGAATACCGGGTAAACCGTTGGGCCGTGACCGAAATGAAAAAAGCGGGGGTGGACCAGACCACCCTGGCCCAACTGGAACCGATGATGGACCAGCCGCCGATGGAGTTTGCGGATTTCCGGGAAGAGTTAAAGGACCATCTTGGTCAGGATCATCCCCTTTTGGCGGAAATCACCAAATCCTGTGAATTGGAACCCTACCTGATGCACGGCAACATGGCCGCCGCCCACCTGAATCTGGCCGCCTTCAGACGGCTTACCCGGCAGGTGGATATGGAGGCCTACCATCTGGCCATGGGATACGCCCACTTTCCGCAAAAAAAGGTGCTGGAAAAATGGCGGAAACTTCAGATAAGCCGCGGCCAATTGACCGAAGAGGAACCGGCGGAACCGGCCCTGCGCTTTTTTTTAAAACTTCCGGCCCCGACCACATTAAAATTAAGCCGGGGCAATCTGGAAAACAGCTGGGTGGAGGCCCCCCTGTTGCGCTCTGCCCGGGTGGAACCGGCCGGACAGATGATCCCTCAGCCGGTCAAAAAACCCTCCGGGGAGGCCGCCTCAGGGGCAGCCGTCACCGGTGAACGGGATATTTATTCTGAAGGGTTCCCGGCGGAAGAGATTGAAACCGCCCCTGGGGGGCCGGGGGGGACCCCATCCACCCCCCTGAATCCTCCGCCTCCCCCTTCGGATGACGGGGACCTTTCCCCCGAATCCCCGGAGATGGGCAACGGCGGAGAAACCAACGGCCCGGATTTCAAGGCGCCCGCCGACCCACAACAACCTTCGGACGGGGATTTTCCTCCCGTGGAATCTTTGGAGGATGAATCCCCATCCCCATCCGCCCCGGAATCTGATATAGAATATCCATAAACCTTTGAACGTTCCCGGCCAAAAACCGGGGTCCACCCCACCCTGTTTCAGAGAATAACCATGAACCCAAAACCAATTCGCAACAATTTATGGCGGGGATTGGCCGCCGCAGGTCTGATATGGCTGTTTGCCGCCCAACCGGCCTCGGCGCAAGAGGTGACCGCGGTGGGAGAAGCGGCCATTATCTCCGGCAACCAGGGGGGTGCCCGCAATCAGGCCCTGCTCAATGCCCAGCGCAACGCAGTGGAAATGGGTGTGGGGCTGCTGCTGGATTCATCCACCGTGTCCGAGAATTTTGACATCATCAAAGACAAAATCCTGACCTCCAGCCAGGGGTTTGTGAAATCCTACAAGGTTTTGGAGGAAGGCAAATCAGACGACGGGGCCAATTACCGGGTGAAGATCAAAGCCACCGTGGCCCAGAATCTGCTGGAAGACAAACTGACCGCCCTGCGGATTCTGCACAAAAAAATGGGCAACCAGCGGCTGATGGTGATTTACCGCTCCAACAACCCCAACGCCCTTTCCAGAACCCACGGCGCCACCCGGTCAGCCATGGAGGCCATCCAGGACGAATTCAACAAAGCCGGGTTCCGGTTGTTCAACGAGGAGGCCACCGCCAAAGTGTATAAGGAAATAGAGGTTTCCTCACGGGTGGACCGGCCTGATGAGGACATTGTGGCCCTGGCCCTGGACCAACAGGCGGATATCCTGGTGACGTTTGAAAACATCGGGGGAAAACGGGATACCAAAGGGGGATCGTTTCTGGCGGCTTATTCCACCATCCGGATTTCGGTGTTTGACGCCACCTCCGGCAGGCAGATCGCCACGGCGGACCAGGAAGGAAAAAAGCTGCTGCTGCCAGGCGCCGGCCCTTATGACTGGGAAAAAGGGTTAAGCGGGGCCTCATCCCAGGCGGCCCGGCAGGCGGCCAACAGCACCATCAGCAAAATTGTGGATTATTATAAAAACATGGAAGACCAGGGGGGGGTGGTGATGTTGGTGTTCCGCGGATATGATGATGACCAGAAAAACACCATTTTGGATTTTCTGGAAACGACCCCCGGTTTCAAACAGCTTTCCGAGCTGAAAAACACCCCGCTGTATCTGGAGGTGGAGTTGTTTTCCAACGAAAACCCCTCCCGTCTGCGGCGCATCATCCATTCCGGGTTAAAGGACAAAGGGTTGCCCATGCAAACCCAATCCGCCAGCCGCAACCGGGTGATCTTCCTCAACCCCTACCGGGGCGACGGCACCTGAGTTTTGCGGAAAGCCCGACCAGACGGGGGACCCGGGTCCCCCGTATCGGTTTTCTGATACCTATCAGAACTCCTCATCCCCTCCTTTTCTTTCCGGTTTATTCCCCATGGAGGCTCCGTTCACAGACCCTTGGCAGCGGTTCAAGGCCGCCCTCCGGGAACGAATCACCGGAGAAGACGCCGAGGCCTGGTTGACCAACCTCCGGCTGGATTCCATCCAACCAGACAAAGTGGTGGTTGGGGGGCTGCCCAACACCTATTTGAAAAACCGGGTGATCGCCCATTTTCTGCCGGTGTTCCAGGAACTGCTGCCCCTTTATTTTGACGTTCTGCCGAAAAACGGAACTTTCGGATTGGAATGCCGGCTGGCCGCCGGAAAACAAACCATCCCCCCCCCAACCCAAAACAACACCGGGGGGGGTGAGGTGGACCCCCCCACCGGCAAATACACCTTTGACCATTTTAAAGCGGGGCCTGCCAGCCGGGTGGCATTGGATCTGGCCCGAAAGGTGGCCGAGGAGCCGGGGATGGCTTACAACCCCCTGTTTATCGTGGGAGGGGAAGGGTTGGGAAAAACCCATCTTTTGCAGGCCATCGCCGGACAAATCCAGGCCGCCCACCCCGAATGGAAGGTGATTTATAAAAAGTCGGAAACTTTTGCCAATGAAATCCTGGAGGCCATCCAAACCCGGAAAATGAAGCCGGTGCGGGAATTTTACCGCCAGGCGGATGCCTTGTTGTTGGATGATGTGGAGTTTTTACGGGTGACGGCCAAAACCCAGGACGAATTGATCCACACTCTGGATGATTTGATTGCCAACAAAAAACAGTTGGTGTTTTCGGCCGGGTTGTATCCCAAAGAAATGGCATCTCTGAAAGAAACCTTAAAAGCCCGCTTTGAAATGGGGTTGATGACCGAGTTGGGAGATCCGGACCTTGCCACCCGGGTGGATATTTTAAAACACAAAGCGGCCCTGGATGGGATGACCCTCCCGGAGGAAGGGTTTGGCCTGTTGGCTGAAAGGATTGATTCCACCCCCCGGCAGCTGGAAGGCGCCCTGGTGCGGCTGGAAGCCTATGGGTCCATGATGAACCAACCCATCACCCTGGATTTCATCCGTGAGGTGGCCGCCCCGTATTTTACCAAACCCGGAGGGGACAACCAAAACCGTTTGTCCGCGGATGCGATTCTGGCCGGGGCCTGTGACCTGCTGGGGGTATCCATGAAAGCCCTCCAGGGCAGAAGCCGCACCGCCCGGATTGCTGAAGCCAGGAAAATCACCATGTATCTGCTGAAGGAACTGGGTGGTTTGTCCTTTTCCGATATTGGCCGCATGATGGGCCACCGCACCCATTCCACGGTGATCCACGCGGTCAGCCAATGGCAAAAAGCCATGGTTGGAAACACCGCCGTCCACAATCAAACCACCCGGCTGAAAAAACAGATTCTTCAGGGGGGGGCCAAATGAATCAACAAATCCAGCGGAGATTATCAACATCTTTTCAACAAATTTAAACCTGCCGGTTCAAATACATTGTCATCCTATTTGTAAATGGGGGCTTCTTTTTGGTAAGGATACAGCTGAAGAGGTTTTCCAATGGCCGGATTTGCCCGGAAAAACCAAACCGGTACCCGTAATTAAACATTGAATTAACGGATTTTTATCGGTTTATAGACATGTTTAATTTTTTCAAATAACAACCAAACCAATCACATAAACAGTTTATCAACACACAATCCAACCAATACTACGGCTATTATATGGAAATCCTGATTAATAAAACAATCCTCATCAATGCCTTGCAGATTATCAACCCGGTTACCGACAAAAGTTCCAGCAAGCCCATCCTGTCCAATTTTCTGTTGTCCAGCATCACTGAAGACCGGGTGGAATTCTCTGCCACCGATTATGAAATCGCCATCAAAGGCAATTGCAAGGCTCAGGTAAAAATGGAGGGAGCCATTTGTGTCAATGCCAAAAAATTATTGGAAATATGCTCCGAATTCATGGGAGAGGAGGTGCACCTTCAATCGGATGATCAACAATGGGTCAAAGTGGCCAGCGGAACATCGGTGCTGAGGTTGCCCACCATGGAAATAGGGCTGTATCCAAAAATGGAGGTGGGAGATTTGCCTCAGGGGTTTTCATTGGCTCCGCAGGAATTTAAAAAAGCCATTGACCGCACCTTGTTTGCCATCCAAACCAACGAAACCAGAAAAACCCTGATGGGGGTGTGCCTGAATGTGGGGGATGGAGCCCATGGGGTTTTCACGGCCACAGACGGCCATCGGCTGGCTCAGGTGAAAAAAACCATTCAGGACCCCGCCTTGGAATCCCCGCCTGAAATCATTGTTCCCAAAAAGGCGTTGGATGAGTTAAGCAAAGTGTTGGGCGGGTTGACCGAACCGGTGGAAGTCCGGTTTGATGAACGATCCTTGATGGTGACCACGCCGGGGGTAAAACTGACCACCCGGCTGATAGAAGGCAAATATCCCAATGTGGATCCCATTATTCCCAAAGACAATGACAAAACCGTTGAAATAAATCGCGAAAGGCTGACAAACGCCTTGAAAATCATATCCCTGATGAGCAATGATAAAATCAAACCGGTTAAAATGAGCCTTAACGGAAACAATCTGGCCTTGGAAAGTGAAAAAGGGGAAGCCGGGGAGGCCAAAGATGAAATTCCGGTGGAATACAACGGGGAGCCGATTCAGGTGGGGTTCAATGCCAAATATCTGCTGGATGTGTTGAACAAGGTCACCGAAGGGGAATCCATTCGGATGGAATTAAAAGGTCCGTTGAATCCCTGTCTGATCCGGGTTTCAGGAGATGAAAGTTTTCTTTCGGTGGTGATGCCCCTCAGGATTGAATGGTAATTGAAGAATTGGGTTTGTCCCGGTTTAGAAACTATCCAGAATTGTTCGTCCGGTTTTCCGAAAAATTGAATCTGTTCATCGGAAAAAACGGCCAGGGCAAAACCAACCTGTTGGAAGCGGTGTATCTGCTCACCCACCTGGAATCCTTCCGCACCGCAAAACTTTCGCATCTGATTCAAAACGGGGCCGACACCGCTTATCTGAAAGCCACCATTCTGCGCGGCGGCATCCGCCACAAAGTGAAACTGGAAATATCCGGAAAAGGACGCAAAGTCTGGCTGGATGACATGCCGGTAAAAAAAATATCCACCTACATTTCCTCTTTTTATTCCTTCATTTTTAATGCGGAAAGTCTGCATCTCACCCGCCTGTTCACCCAACACCGTCGGGGGTTGTTTGACCGGTATGTTTCGTTTATGGACCCGGCCTATTTACAGGAAATGAAAGATTTTCGGGTGGTGGCGGCCCAAAAAAACAAACTGCTTAAAAAGTGCGAAAAAACGGCACTAGAACCTTGGAATCATTTGTTTGCCGCCAAAAGTTGTGTTATGATGGAAAAACGAAGGGAAGTGGTGGAAAAGATCAATCAGTCTCTAACTTTCCACTTCCAGCAGTTAACCGGTCGGGAGGAGATTCTACGGCTGAAGTATCTGCCAAGCCTGAAAGGCCCCCCCGATCTATGGGAAGACTGGCTGAACCGCCATGCCCCGCGGGAAGCCGCTGTGGGGTACTCCCTGTGGGGCCCCCACCGGGATGATTACCGTCTGGAAATGGCCCCCCCCCCGCCAACAGAAAATCCATCAGCGGACCCGGAGTGGAAACCGGAACCGCTTTTTTCCCAGGGGGAATACCGGATTTCCATGCTGGCCCTGCAAATGGCCATGAATCGGATGGTGACTGAAAAAACCGGGTCCAATCCGGTGCTGGTGCTGGACGATTTGTTTGCCGAACTGGACACAGCCATCCAAAGCCGCCTGATGACCCATCTTGAAAAATTGCCCAATCAGTTGTTTATCACTCACACGGAAACCCCGGTGAACGCCAAACCCTCCGCCGCCCGGATCAGGATGATTCAAAGCGGAAAAATCACATAACCCGAAAACAATGACCCCCCATGACCGAAAATAATCAGGAAGATTATAACGCCAGCAACATCACCGCCCTGGAAGGGTTGGAAGCGGTTAGAAAACGGCCCGGAATGTACATCGGAGGGGTGGATTCCAGCGCGTTGCACCATCTGGTGTTTGAAATCGTGGACAACAGCATTGACGAGGCGCTGGCCGGCCATTGCAACGAAATCAACCTGTTTCTTCACCGGGACAACAGCGTGACCGTTCAGGATAACGGACGGGGGATCCCGGTGGATATGCACGAATCAGGGGTGCCCGCATCCCAACTGATTATGACCCAGCTGCATGCCGGAGGAAAATTTGACAAGGGTTCCTACAAGGTCTCCTCCGGGTTGAACGGGGTGGGGGCCTCGGTGGTCAACGCCCTGAGTGAAAATCTGATTTTGGAAATCCGCAAAAACGGCTATTTGTGGCGCCAGACGTTTTCCAAAGGCAAACCCACCAGCGGGTTGGAAAAACTGGAAAAAGTAAACAAAAACGGCACCAAAACCACTTTTATGGCCGATACCACCATTTTCAACGCGGTGGATTTTAATTTTGATTCTCTTTCCCAACGGTTGCGGGAACTGGCTTTTTTAAACCGGGGAATCAAAATCACCATCCGGGATGAACGGACGGACAAATCCCATGATTTTTATTACGAAGGCGGCGTGGTGTCCTTTATTGAGTTTTTGAACAAGGCCAAAGCCACCCTGCACCCGGTCCCCATTTATTTCAGCGGCAGCGAAAAAGGGGTGGAGGTGGAAATCGCCATTCAGTACAACGATTCCTATGTGGAACGGATATTCTCCTTTGTCAACAACATCAACACCCAAGAAGGCGGAACCCACCTTTCCGGATTCAAGGCCGGTCTGACCAAATCCATCAACACCTATGGGGCGGCCAACAACCTGTTCAAGGACCTGAAGGAAAACCTTTCAGGAGAAGACACCCGGGAGGGGATCACCGCCATCATCAGCGTCAAGCACCCGGACCCTCAGTTTGAATCCCAAAAGAAGATCAAGATGACCAACGTGGAGGTCAAGGGGATCATAGAATCCATCGTCAGCACCGGGCTGGCCAACTTTTTGGAAGAAAACCCGCTGGTGGCCCGCAAGGTGGTGGCCAAAACCGTGGATGCCCAGCGGGCCAGGCTGGCCGCCCGCAAAGCCCGGGAACTCACCCGGCGCAAAAATGCTCTGGAATTCAGCTCGCTGCCGGGAAAACTGGCCGACTGCCAGGAAAAAGACCCGGCTCTAAGCGAAATATACCTGGTGGAGGGAGATTCCGCCGGAGGCTCCGCCAAACAGGGGCGGGACCGGAAAAACCAGGCCATCATGCCCCTCAAGGGCAAAATCCTGAACGTGGAAAAAGCCCGGTTTGACAAAATGCTCAACAGCGAGGAAATCAAACTGTTGATCACCGCCCTGGGCACCGGCATCGGCAAGGATGATTTCAACATCGGCAAGCTGCGGTATCACAAGGTGATTCTGATGACCGACGCCGATGTGGACGGTAGCCATATCCGCACTCTGTTGCTCACCTTTTTCTACCGCCAAATGGCCGAAGTCATTGAAAAAGGGTATCTGTATATCGCCCAACCCCCGCTGTTTAAAGTGAAAAAAGGCAAAGAAGAGCTCTACATCAAGGATGAACGCCAGTTGAACGAAAAACTGCTGGCCTGGTCCTCCTCCAAACTGGTGCTGACCACCCTGGCCGGGAAAAAAATCACCGGAGAACCCATGAGTGGTCTGGCCAAACAAATGACCGGGTTTTATGAGGCCTACCACACCATCACCTCCTCCGAAAGCATGCGGGCCGTTCTGGATATTCTGTTGCGCCAGGAGGTCTCCCTTTCCACCGAAGGGGCGGAATCCATTTTGGAAATCCTGGAAGGACTCAGAGACAAGGAACCGGGATTCTCCATGGTGGTGTATCCCAGGGAAACCGTGGACAACATTGTCATCACCGTGGGGGAATCCCAGATCAAAACATCCAGTGCCACCCTGGAAAATCTGGATGTGTACGAATACAATTCCCTGTTAAAAGAATACAAAGGCATCCGCTCCGCCCTGGGGGAGGGAGCCGTGCAGTTGCAGGAGCCAAACGGCACCGCCAACACCTACCATTCCATGGCGGAACTCTACCGGGTGCTGTTGGAACTGGGACGCAAAGGGGTGGAAATCCAGCGGTACAAAGGTTTGGGAGAAATGAACCCGGATCAATTGTGGGAAACCACCATGGACCCCCAACGGCGGACCCTGGAAAAAGTGGTGGTGGAAGACGCGGTGGAGGCCGACAATATCTTTACCGTTTTAATGGGAGATCAGGTGGAACCCCGCCGCCGGTTCATTGAGGAAAACGCTCTTAAGGTAAAAAACCTGGATATCTAAACCCGGGCCGTCAAACATCAACCCATCCCCCCCTTTCTGTTGTTGCCCCCAAATCATGGGGGGCCTTCCAACCCTTTCTTTTTGCTTCCGGTTTTCACCCTTCAACAAACCCTGTAAAAGGGGGCGCGGGGGGGCATGCTCCCCCGCAGGTTTTTCTGTGTTTGTTTTTGGTACGGCTTCATTTTTGGGCGGGAGTTTATTCAATCACTCGGGGGACTTTGAAATGGCGGTTTTCCAGGTAGGGGCTGAAGCTTTCGGGGTTGATTCCGGAAGGGGTGGCGACATCCTCCCTTAACCGGGAATCGGTGGTGTGGAGGGTTTGCAGGTGATCTTGCGATGGGGCCGATTCCAGGATTTTAAAATAATCCAAAATGGTGTTGAAATGGCCCACAAAGGATTGTTTTTCCTCCCCGGTCAGGTCCAGGTTGGCCAACCCGGCAATTTTTTCAATGTCCTTGATGTCCATATCGCAGTCCGTCATCGGGTCAATAGGTTGCCGGTTCAGCAGCCTGGGCTTTTGGGGCGTTGCCCCAAACCCCACAAGCGACCGGGGAGAGGGAGGTACTGTCCAGCGGTTCACCACCGCAAAACAGCCCTCTCCCCCCGCCCTTCGGGCGCCCCCCTCCCCACACAGGGATGGGGGCAAAAATCCCCTACATTTTCAATTGAATCAACAAATTGAAAAGTCCATCCACCACAAGCCAGATAGCCTGCATCCTCCCAAGCCAGCACATCCCGCCCCTCCCTGGATGGGGAGGGGCAGGTCGCGATAAGCGACCGGGGAGAGGGAGTTCCTGTCCAGCGGTTCACCACCGCCATCCGCCTTGCGGCGGGGTTCACCGCCTTTCTTTTGGGTCAAAACGGAATATCATCTTCCACAAACCCTTCGCCTTCGTTGGGCGGGGAGTTTTGATAATAGTCATCCTGGGGAGGGGGCGCGTTTTGGCCCTGGGACTGATTTTGGCCTGGGGGCTGGTTTTGACCCTGGGGCCGGGATTGTCCCTGGCTTTGGCCTTCCCCCATTCGTTCCAGGAACTGGAGGGAATTGGCAACCACCTCGGTGCGGTAGTGTTTGACGTTTTGCTGGTCCACCCAATCCCGGGTTTGCAGGCGGCCTTCAATATAAACCAGCCGTCCTTTTTTAAGATAATTCTGGGCCAGGTCCGCCAGCTTTCCAAAAGCGACCACCGAATGCCATTCGGTTTTTTCCTGTTTGTTGCCTTGTTTGTCTTTCCAGAATTCAGTGGTGGCCATGCGGATGTTGGCCACCGCTCCGCCGGACTGGGTGTAACGGATTTCGGGGTCCGCTCCCAGACGGCCGATCAGCATCACTTTGTTTAAATTGCTCATGCCGCACCTTTGTTCAGGTGGATTTAAGGATGTTTGGCCAGCTTTGCCAATGCCCGCCGAAGCTGATCGGAAAAGGGCGCCCCGTCAGCCGGAAGTTGTTGTATCACAGAGTACACATCTTTTGCCATAAAGCCCAGGTTTGTCAAGGCGGATGCCAGCTCCCGGCCCTCTTCCGGGCCGGGTTCGCTTGAGGCGGAAGGCCCCCAGGAAGCCAATCGGTCTTTGAGTTCCAGACACAGCCGCTGGGCGGTTTTTTTGCCGATGCCGGGGATGGTGGACAACAACCCCACATCATCGGCCATCAGGGCCGCCACCAGTTTGGCCGGGCTGAGCTGCGCCATCACTGCCAGGGCCACCTTGGGTCCCACCCCGGATACCTTCATCAGGGTTTCAAACAGTTGTTTGCCTTCCGGCCCGTCAAATCCGTATAGGGACAGTTCATCGGCCCGCACCACGGTGGATATATAAAAGCTGACCGGCTCCCCCGCGGGGGGCAGGCGGGCCATCAGGGGCAGGGGCAAAAACACCTGATACCCTGTACCGCCGGGGGTCAACACCACCGCCGATGCGCCCATGGGGGCCAGCAGTTTCCCTTCCAGGTAGGCAATCATTGTTTTCCCAACAGGGGGATGGCCACCCCATGGGCCAGGGCCACGGCCAGGGCATCGGCCTCATCTTCGGCCAGGGGGGGTTGATGGGCCAGCAGCAGCCGGACCATCCGGTTCACCTGCTCCTTGGCGGCTCGGCCGCTGCCGGTCACCGCCTGTTTCACCTGACTGGGGGAATATTCAAAAATCGGGATTGCCCGGCGGCCCACCATGGCCAGCACCACCCCCCGGGCGTGGCCCAACACCAAAGCGGACCGGGCGTTTTTTCCATGAAACACCTGTTCCACGGCACAATGGTCCGGCTGGTGGGTGTCCAACAAAGTTTCCAGTTCCGCGGCCAGCAACGCCAGCCGGTGGGACAGGGTGGGGGCGCGGTCCAACCGGAGGGTCCCCCCGGCCACAAAAACCGATTTTCCCCCGGTTATTCGCACCACCCCCCAGCCGGTTTTCCGGGTGCCGGGGTCTATCCCCAGGATGGTTGTGTTCACGAAAGTTGTTCCAGCACCGCATCGGAAATTTCAAAATTGGTAAACACCCTCTGGACATCATCATCCTCTTCCAGGGCATCAATAAAGTGCATCACTTTTTCGGCCAGTTCCATATCATCAATCACCGTTTTGGTTTGGGCCACCCAGGCCAGGGAGGCGGATTCCATTACCACCCCCTTATTTTCCAGAAAATGTTTTACCTGCTCAAAGTTTTCCTTGGCGGCGGTAATGGTAAACATTTCGCCTTCGGTGTTTAAGTCCTCCGCTCCGGCTTCCAAAACGTATTCGGTCAGGGTGTCCTCATCCACCCCCGGTTTGTTCACCTCCACCACCCCCAGGTGGTCAAACATATACAACACCGAATTGGATGACCCCAGGGAGCCATGGTTTTTGTTGAAGATGGTGCGGATATTGGATGCGGTCCGGTTCCGGTTGTCGGTAAGGATTTCCACCACCACCGCCACGTTGGCCGGGCCGTACCCTTCGTACATCACCTCCATATAATCCACCCCGTCGTTGCCCCCAACCCCTTTTTTAATGGCCCGGTTCACCGTATCCAGGGGCAGGTTGTTGGCTTTGGCCAGAATGATGGCTGACCGCAAACGGGGGTTGCCGTCCGGGTCTCCGCCGCCCAATTTGGCAGACACGGTGATTTCACGGATCACTTTGGTGAATATCTTTCCCCGCTTGGCA
>JAOUFO010000242.1 GCA_029858165.1 Deltaproteobacteria bacterium
AAAAAGCCATCCGGATCTGCCCCGCCGGTGGGTGGCCGCCATGGCGGTGGGGATGGGGGAGCGGACCCAAAAATACACCCTTGGCCCGGATGAATCCCCCTTGCGGCGGATGGCCCTTACCGGGGCGCTGCTGGCCTTGCTCAAAGGCCGCCGTTTGCCGGAAGGCCCCCTGGCCGCCTGGGTGACTTTGTGGGGGGAGTTTTTCTTTCAGCGCCGCCAGACATGGATTGCCCGCCACCTGCCCCTGCGCCATCTGACTTACGGGCTGGACAAGGATTCCCTTGCCCGGTTGTTGCACGACCAACCCACCCGCAGGGTGGCCGTCATGCTGTGCGGGGCCGATTACAGGACCCTTGACCAGATTCGCCGGGCGGCCACCCCGGCCTATGGGTTGCGCCTGCTGGAAGAGGTGGCCGCCCAACGGCCCAAAACCAACGCCTGGGCCGCTCAGGAGGCCCAACTGGACTTTTACCAAAGCTGTCACGCCGGAATGATCCAGGGGCGCTACATGGTGCGGGAGACCGTGGCCCTGCGGCTGGGGGAACTGCTGGAAAGTCTGCGGGCAGATATGGAGGCAGAACACCATTGAGAAGACCACCACCGGGATTTTTAAACCTGTGATTCAATCCATTCCGTCGGTTGGTTCGGGTTTTGCTTTGATATCCATAGACCAGTACCGTTTTGGGAAAACAGACTCCACAACGACCCCGACACCCACCCTGTAAGGAGATGGATATGGGCATGGAAATCAGCGGGCAGACCCCGCCCGCCCCCGAAAAACTGAATGATGGGGGAAAAACCGGAGAGACGGCTCCGCAAAAACCGGGATTTTTCAACACGTTTAAAGAATTGCCAGACGCCCGATACCGGACCACGGAATCGGGATTGAAAGTGGCTGTCATCAAAGAAGGGGAGGGGAAACCGCTGGTAAACGGCATGCGGGTAAAGGTGAATTACACCGGCTGGCTGGAATCAGGGGAACAGTTTGATTCTTCCGTGGAAAAAGGAAAGCCTTTTCAACTGACCCTGGGAGCCGGAACCGTCATCAAAGGGTGGGAGGAGGGGTTGAAAGGGATGAAGGTGGGGGAACGCCGCCAATTGGTCATCCCCGCCGCCCTGGCATACGGGGACCGCCAGGTGGGCAAAATCCCTCCCGGATCCACCCTCACCTTCAACGTGGAAGTGGTGGGCATGGAACCGGGGTCATCGCCAAACCAAAACGGAAACATCTCTTTAACGGCCTGACGCACCTTTTTTTAACCGGCATCACCCTGAGGGCCAGTCAGGCTCAAAATTTTCCAGAGCTTCCGGGGTGGTCAAATGTTCCAGGTTTGTCTTTTGGGGGATATCCCTCAAACCCTGACGGATGGCCAACAATCCCTCCACTTTTCGGGAAGCATCCATTTCCCGGGCGACGGCCAGCAACCCGTCTGATTCCCGTAACAGATTATTTCTTTTTTGCCGTATTTCCCCCATCCGTTGTTCCCTGGCCAACACCATATCCACCCGGGGTTTGCCCCCGGCCTCCCGCCACGCGTTTCTGAATCGGCGGGATTCAGGCAACTCATCGGGAGAGCGGTCCTCCAGCCGGATGGCAAGCGGATGGGGTTTGACCAGAGAGGCAACCCGCTCCAACCAGGCTGTCTCCGACTCCTCCCTGCATCTGCTGTCTGCCACAGGGCAGGTGATGGCCAGGGACCCGTCCGGGTTTTTCCAGACAATCCGTTTGTTGAACATCGGTTGGTCAGCCATTATTGATTCCCCACGGCTATGATATTGTAGGTTTCCAGGTCATACCAGCTGACTCCGCCGACATTGCCTGACACCATTCTCACCGACCCGGATGACGGATTGTCTACTGTGTTCTTGATGCCGAGCCTGGGCGAATACACATTGTTCAAGACGCTGTCATATTTTCCGGTTGCGACCACCACATAATTGGCATCCGCGAAAGGGGTGGCCCAATTGACGGTGTAATCCCCAATGCCATTGTCGGTGACCGACAACACATTAAAGGAAGCCCGGATGGCAATTGTTCCCGAGCCGCTGAAATTCACCCAGCCTTTGCAAATGGAATCCTTGTACAAATGGTTGGGGGCCGGAGCGGCCGGGGCGGAATTGGACAGAGACACAGCCCCGGCGGAAAACACCCCGCTGACCGCCCCAAAGTTGGAATACACCCCCTGGGCCGATACCACCCCGGTGAACCGAGCCGTATCGGCATGCATCGCGGAAAACGAGGAGACCCCGGATACGGCCAGGCCGGTGATTGCGGCCTGGCCGAATGTTGCCTGCTGAATGGAAGCGACTCCGGTGACCATCAGACTGTTGACTGCCATGGGCGGGGCACCGGAACTCCCCGAGGCCAAGGCGTAGAAATTGTCCCCTATCTGTCTGACCATCGCGGCTGTCAACCGCCCCCCGAACCCGGGGCTTACCACATCCCAAGCCATGCCTGCCTCCTTATGGTTTACAGCAAAGCGTTGTACATTTGGTCCAACACTCCCAAGGTATTGTCATCCAATAAAAACGGTCTGCCGTAACGGGGGGTGTTCCCGTCCGCCTCAATCTGCAATACCCCCTGGTACAAATCAGGGTACGGCCATTGAAACCCATCCAGGGGGGGGGCTTTGTTGACGATTCGTCCTGCGATGGTGGAAGGCCAGGCGGAAGTGTCCAGAGTGAAGGCCACCTGTTGCCCGGTACGCCACCAGTTGTTCATCAGGGCCTGGTCCCGGCTGGAAACAAAAACCAAAGGCGCATGAACCTGATCATACACCCCCCAAAGGCATCCATACCAATGGCCCTGGATGGTCCTGTGGCCGGATCCCATCCGGACCCGGACCGCTTCCAAATCCCAGCCCGGATGGATCACAACCCAATCCGGCGGGCCAACCAGCGGCTCCAACACCATATCTCCCATGTTCGGTTCTTTCCGGCTTCAAAAGCTCAAGGCCCAGTTGTTCACACCCATCAATTCCAGTTTGGCTTCCCATTTGTCTGGGTAAGGGGATATCCGCCTGCGGACCGGCTGGGTGTTATTGGCGATCACACAAATGGCGGTGGTCGCCATGTCGGATGGTTCCACAGTAAAAGCCAGAAAGGTTCCTTTTTCCCACCACCAGTTGATCAGGTCCGCCTGTAGGGTGGTCAACCATTGGACCGGCACGTCAAAGGCCGGGTAGGGTTCCCCCACGCCGGAGACAAGCAACCCCTGAGCCGAACGGTCCCACTGGGCCAGCCTGTTTTCCCTGCGTTTAAACCCCTCCCCCTGGGCAATTGTCATCCAATCCACCTGGGTCAGCACATTGTCCATTCCCCAAGAGGTTGTCTTGGTGAATCCCCCGGTTCTTTGAAGTCCAAACCGGGGGGACCCCCCATGGCTGGTGGTCCACAGGCTTACTTTCCAGGGAACCATCCGGTCTTCCCCCCCCAGCACCTGAGAGGCCACGCCCCCCGCCGATCCGTACAGGTTGGCCGCCCAGTCTCCAGAATCCACCGGGGAGGCCGTGTGCCAGAAAACGGTTTGCACCGCATGGGTGGAAACCTCCTGAAAAACCACTTTATCCAGCTCAT
>JAOUFO010000241.1 GCA_029858165.1 Deltaproteobacteria bacterium
GGAAAAAGCCCTGGCCCTGGGGCTGGGGCTGTTGGGGGGGGTGGCCTTGTGGCTGGGCTTGCCATCCGGGGCCGGGATGACCGCCGCCCTGGCCCCGTTGAGACGGATGCCCTGGGCGGCGGTGGGGGCCCTGCTGATGTTTGCCGCCCTTAAAATATGGAAAAACGTGATGAGTTTTGAAGGGGGGTTCACCCTGGCGGCCATCACCATTTCGGTGTTTTTGCTGGGGCTGGTGTTGCCGGATATGTTGGCGGAATTGCGGGAAACCGAATCCGTCGGAACCGACGATGTCCCCCTTTACCCGGCGGATGAAAACCCGGAAGTCTCCCTGGCGGCGGCAGGCCATTTTACCGCCCAGTTGTTCGGCACCGGATTGATTCTGGCCGGACAAATCACCGGCCTGGCCCCCCTGGTGATGGGCGGGGCGGCAGTGTGGGGGGTGTCTCTGTTGGTGTTATCCAGCGGAACCCTCAAGAAAGGCGGTGTAAGCTCGGCCAAAGAGTGAACAACAGCGGGGGAACGAGTCCCCCCGCACCCCCCTTTTACGGGCAGTGAAGAAAACTTAAACAGGGTCAAGGGAGCCTCGCTCCCTTGTGGGGATTGGGGCAAAGCCCCAAAAAGAAAGGCGGCGCAAGTCTTTGGGCCTCACCCCCCGGCCCCCTCTCCTGGGGGAGAGGGGGAGATATGCCGCAACATTTCAATAGCATAAGAAGGCAGAAAGGCCCCGAAAAACCTGCAAGGCAGATTGCTATTGCCCATTTTAAACAAGCACCACTTTCCCCCTCGCCATCAGGAGAGGGGGTGCCCGACAGGGCGGGGGTGAGGCCTGTTTTTTCGGGGGCTTTTTTTCCATCCGGCTGATTTACCCGGTCTTTCACATTTTGGCGCCTTTCAGGTAAGCCTCCCGGACCTTCGGCGGAAACCGTTCTATGGCATACCGCAGGGTGGTGCGGGCCATTTGGGGGCCAAACGCCCGCAGAAACCCTTCCAGGGCGGCCACGTCCTTTTTGCCCACTTCCCGCAGCATCCACCCCACGGCTTTGTGCATCAGATCGTGGGGATCCCCCATCAGTTTTTCGGCGTAATCCAGGGCGCGGCCAAATTCCCCCCGGCGAATATCCCAGTGGGTGGAAACCATTGCGATACGCCGCTCCCAAAGCCCCCCGTGGGCAACCCACCCATCCAGCAGCGGGGCCGGTTTGCCCGAAAAATGGCACCCCGCAATGGCCGGGGCGGATCCATCCACCAGGTCCCAACTGTTCACCCCGGACCGGTGGTCCACATACAAGCGGAAAGCCGCCTCTTTTTGGGCTGGGTCCCCTTTTTGGTAGCGATGGACCAGGGCCACCACCCCCAGCATCCGTTCCTCATGGATTTTTGCGGCCAACAACCTTGCCAAATCCAGGTCCGCCAGCCGGGCCGCCATGGGGGTCAGGGTGCGCAAGGCGGGCATCCTGACCCCGATGAACACATCCCCTTCGCCGTACTGGCCGGGACCGGTTTTGAAAAACCCGGAAAGCACTTTGACACGCTCCGGCTCCGCCAGGCCGTGCAACGCGGCCCGCACGGCCTTCAGGGTGGGTTTGTCTTCAGGGTTGGCCATCCTTTCCCCTATTGTTCTCTCAGGTAATAGATGAGGTCCATGGAAGGGGGGGCCACCACGGTCCAGGACAATTGATCGTGGACCTGACCCCGGTGGTGGGTGGTGTGGTTGAACATGTGACCCAGACAGTATTGCAAAGGGGTTTCCAATGGATCGCCCTGAAAACTTTGATAGCGCACGGGGGCGGTAAAATCCCGTCCGGACAGGCTTTCCACCAGGGAAATCAATCCTTTGTCCATGGTTTGCCGCAAGGATTGCAGTTCTTTGAAGGATTGGGCCAAAGGTTGGTCCAGAGCGGTGATGCCGGAGGGTTTGCCCTGGATGCGGGCGCTCCAGGCGGTATCCCCCACCAGGCCGTGGTTTAAAGTGGAAAATATGGAGCCGAAAAACGATGGCCGTTGCTGTTGGATTTCCTCCTCTGTCAGTTGGCTGACCGCCTGATACAGTTTGAGGTTGGCCCATTGATTGTAGCGGGCCAGGGTGAGAAAGTAGGATTGCATGGATTCCTTGGGGGGATTGTTGGGAGGGAAAAACAAAATTCTGTATTTTGGAGTATCCTCATTTAGAACCCTTATATCCTCCCCATGGTTTTTGCAAAAGGGGATGGGGCAAAAAAACCTTTAACCCTAGACCTCTGCATAACTGCCAAAAGCTCCGTTTTTGATAAAAAAGCGGGGGTTTGGGGGCCGCAGGCCTCCAATCAGTTCAACCCCCTTCCCCATGGGAAGGGGGCAGGGGGATGGGAAAAAAACGAGTTATGCAGAGGCCTCAACCCATGACAACTGACAACATGCCCAAAAAACGAATCGTCCTGGCCGGATTGATCATATTTCTTCTCACCCTGTTTTCCATGGTGACGTTTATCAGCTTTACCGCCGGGTCCCTGTATGGGGCCATCGTATACATAGGGTTGCTGGGGCTGATGATGGGGCTGGTGGGCAGCATTGCAGGGTTTTACGCCTGCCGCCGCCATCCGGCCTGGGGCGGGGTGACCCTTCCCCTGTTTTGGCTGGTGTTGCCGGGCTGGCTGATGTGGGTGGTTGTGGGCCGGATAGGTGAAAACGCCATGTACCAAATCCAGCCCCTGCTGCTGGTGGCGGGATGGCTGCTGACCATGATTCTGATGGCCGCCCATCTGGCGGGGGTGATGGTTTGGTTCAAACGGGAGCGGGCCAAAAACAAAACCAACGAAGATGGCCAATAACAAACCGGCTTCCCGGTCCGGGACTCAGGCGCCGGGGGAGGCCTCCCGCAGTTGATAACCCAGCCGCACCAGACCGCTGGCAAACAATCCCGGCGGGCTGGGCGTCCAGTGTGAGGCCGGGAACCCGGCCGGGAAAAGCGGCACCCCGCCCCCCAGCAACACCGGATGGATGAACAACCGGATTTCATCCAGCAGGTTGTGGGCCAGAAACTCTCCTGCCAACAGGCCTCCCCCCATCAGGTAAATGTGTTTGCCGGGGGCCGCTTTCACCTGCGCCGCCCATCCGGGAACATCCCCCCCCAAAACAGTGACCCTGGGGTCCGCCTTCAGCCCCCCCTGACGGGAAAACACAACACATTGTTTGCCCCCATAGGGCCATTTCCCGAAAGAGGCGGCTGTCTGGTAGGAAGCCCGGCCCATCACCACCGTGTCCACCGATTCCATAAAGGGGGTGTAGCCGTAATCCTGGTCGGAAAACAGCCAGTCAAGCTCTCCCCGGGGACCGGCGATATACCCATCCAGGCTGGCGGCGATAAACAGAACCACTTTGCGCATAAAGGAACACGTTCTTTGATGAGAGGGCCTATTCTCCGGCAAACGAAGAGCCTTCAGGGTTGATGAAGAACGTTTAAACCAGCCGGGCACCGGTGCGGCAAAGGGGAATGAAACATCACCCCTGGCCGGTTGCCCCGGCCGTCAGATACACGATATAACCCACATAAACCGACAGCAATAAAACCGCCTCCAACCGGTTGACCCTTCCCGGCCC
>JAOUFO010000243.1 GCA_029858165.1 Deltaproteobacteria bacterium
CCGTTTTATCCGGGAGGAATGGATCGGCAGGCGGATTGACAGCCCGCATGTGGTGAAGGTGGTTTCCCCCCCCGGAGAAAGGCGGTTTTTGTATTTTTTAACCGAATATGTGGAAGGCCAGAATTTGGGTCAATGGATGAATGACCATCCCAAGCCATCCCTGGCTGAAATTCGGAATATCGTGGGGCAGACCGCTCAGGGATTAAGGGCGTTTCATCGGGCGGAAATGGTGCACCATGACCTGAAACCGGAAAATGTGCTGATGGACCGCATGGGGGTGGTGAAATTGATAGATTTTGGAGCCGCGGAGGTGGGCGGCCTGGATGAAATCCAAACCCCGCTGGTTCAACCCGGGCAGATGGGTACGGCCAATTATCTGGCGCCCGAATACTTTGAAGGGTACAGGGGGACCCCGCAGTCGGATATGTATTCCCTGGGGGTGTTGACCCACCATCTGCTTACCCGGAAATACCCCTACCCGGAGACCGCCCGGCTGCAAAAATCCAGATTTTACCAGTACATTCCGGCCAGGCAAACCAATGAAAGGGTTCCGGTTTGGATGGACAACGCCATCAAGAAGGCCGTGAGTCACAACCCGGACCGGCGCTACCGCCATTTGTCCGAGTTCATCCACGATCTTTCCACCCCCAACCCGGCCTTGACGGAGCTGCCCCATGCCCCCCTGTTGGAGCGGGACCCGGTCGCTTTTTGGAAGGCCGCCGCGGTTATATTTTTGCTGCTGAATCTGATACAGTTGGGATGGGTTTACGGATAAAATGCGAGCCGCCCCCCGTGAACAAAAAATGTGAATGGAGGATCCAAAAGAAGTGCCGCCAGCCCGGCCAAAGCCCCCTCTCCCCGGTCGCTTTTGGCGACCTTCCACTGGGCGCTGTCCAGTGGTTCACCGCCTTTCTCCTGGCCCATCCAGGGAGGGGCGGAGTGTCCCTGGTTGATAGGATGGAGGCAATCTGGATTGCGGTTATGTGGCTTTGCAATTTGCTGATTTGATTTTTCATGTAGAGTCCCATCACCCCCATCCCTGGTTGGGGAGGGGGGCGCCCGAAGGGCGGGGGGAGAGGGATGTTTTGCGGTGCTGAATCCGCTGGACAAGTACCCCAATAAGATAAGGCGGCGCAAGCCCGCCTGAACCCATTGTTATTAAACCCATCATGTTGAACCCAAGGAGATTTCCCATGAAAACACTTATTTCGTTGATGGTGATGATCCTTTTGGGGGCGGGGGTATCCCCGGCCCAGGAAGTCCCGGCTGCTCCAAAGGGGCCGGATAAAACAGAGGCGGCCTCCGCCTCCCCGGCACCTTCACCGGAAGGGGAGGCGTTGTCCTGGGGGGATACCCTGAAAGCGGGAACCCCCACCTTTCAGTTGAGGTTGAGTTATGAAACCTCCGATGTGGATGACGCGAAAAAAAGCAAACCGGCCAGAGGGTTTACCGCCCGCACCCGGGTGGGGTTTCGCTCGGGAACCTATCAGGGAATCCGGTTTTACGTCCAAATGCAGGATGTATCCGCCATGCTGAAGGATTATGCCACGGAGCGCCCCGGATATGATCCCATTGCCGACCCCGCCGGGGTGGCGGTGCAGCAGGGGTATGTGGAATATGCCGGGATTGAGGATACCAGCCTGAAAGCGGGCAGGCAGGAACTGGTGCTGGATGACCACCGGTTGATCGGCAATGTGGACTGGAGGCAGAACGGACAATCCTTTGACGGGGCGGTGCTCACCAGCTCTCCCGTGAAGAATCTGACCCTGACCCTGGGCCATATATGGCGGGTCAAAACCATTTTCAACACCCTGGTGGACCTCAACGGGTTGGATGTGTTTGAGGTTCAGGTGAAGGATATGATGGCTCACACAATCAGTTTGTATGGCTACTGGCTGGACAGCACCGGCAACACACCTGCCGACCGGGACATTGCCACCACCGGAATGCGGGTATCAGCCAAGTGGGATGTGGCCCGATACGAGCTTGAATACGCCGCACAATCCAAGTATGCCGACAACAAAACCGATGGCGGCACCATGACCAACGGATTTGTGGAGGGCACCGTGATGGGGGTGAGTCTGGGGGTGGGCAAAAGCCTGATTTCCGAGAAAAAAACAGACAAAAAGGCGTTTGACACCCTGTTCAGCACGGCCCACAAGTTCAACGGCTGGTCCGATCAGTTTTTGGCCACCAACGGCGGGGGGTTGAAAAACGGATTGGACGATGGCTACGCACAGATTGGCGGAAAAATCGGCCCGGTCACCTGGCTGGCCAAAACCCATGTTTTCCGGCAAACCATCGCGGCGGAGCCTTACGGGAAAGAAAACAATTATCTGGTATCCATGCCGATCACCCCCACCCTCACCGGGCTGCTGAAATATGCCGAATACACCCCGGACCCTAAAAATCTGACGGGGGTGGCGAATGTAAAGGAAAAAACCGGGTGGGCCAGGCTGGAATATAAATTTTAACCGGGCCCGGGTTGGCCAGACGGTCGGTGTTTCGCCCTCTATTCCGGTGCAGGGTCGGCCTGTCTTTTCTTGTGCGCCCCGCTGTGCCATGATGCAGAAAAGGCTGAACCAAAACCGTCAGCCCGGGTTGGTTTTTCAAAACAAAAATTCCGGTGGCCAAGCGGGTGCCCTTATGCTGATCAAGGAATTGAAAACCGATTGTCCCCGGTGCGGGGGTCTGGGCCGCATGGCCGGGATCAACCGCCTGGGGATTACCCAGATCAATCCGGATGGCCGCTGTCCGGATTGTCAGGGCCGGGGGTATCTGCTCAGCCCCCTGGGGGGGGATATGGTGAACCTGATCTCCCCTTTTATGCTGCCGGATTTGGTCCGCCGGGTGGAGGAACTGGCGGCCAGGCTGCCCATCCTGGAGGAAAAACTGACGAACCTGGAAAAAAAGCTGGGCCGCCAGGATCGATAACCCCCTTTCCCCCCCAAAAAAACCGCGGGTGATTCCCGGAGCAGGGGCAAACCCGCCCCCTTTTTAAAAAAAAAACCATGGCCCCCCAACCCCCTTCCAACCCGTTGCCGGAAATCATCTCCTGGGAAATCTACTCCCAGGCGTTTGCCTTGCTCAAAAACCATCTTTCCTCTCTGGTGATGATTTCGGTGTTTCCCCTGTTGTTTTCCATGTTGGCCGATATGACCCTGGAAACCCTGGAAATGGAACCCCGGCAGGTGGTTTTGGCGGGGTTGCCCCTGATGGTGCTGGTGAATGGTTTTTTGATGAACGCCTTTGTGAAGGCGGTGGAGGAATTTCACCGGGAACGGGATCCATCCCTGGGGGAGGTGTATTCCAAGGCTTTCTCCGGGTTGGGGCGGGTGATCTGGACCTATCTGGCTGCCACCTTTCTCACCATGATGGCCTTTATGCCCATGGTGATTCCCATGGTGATGTCAGGCGGGGCCGGGGGGGGCGGCATGTTGTCCGGATTGCTGATGGCGGTGTTTATGGTTCCCGGGCTGATGGTGGGGGGAATGCTGACCCCCGCGGTCCCCATTGCCGCTTTGGAGCAAATTTCCCCCATGGCCGCCATCCAGCGGTCTTTGAGGCTG
>JAOUFO010000244.1 GCA_029858165.1 Deltaproteobacteria bacterium
ACCAGGGGGTGCGCAAACACACCCGGGAAGGGCGGTTTTTTACCAGGGATTACCCCCACATCATCCAAACCGCCGCCAATGTGGCCTGCTCCGGGGTGACCAATTACCAGGCGGCCCTGAAGGAAGGGCTGACCGAACTCAGCCGTCAACAGACCCGCAACCGTCACATTCTGTTGTTGACCGACGGGGAACCCACCCAGGGGGATTGGCTGGTGCGGGAGGAACGGCGGGTGGCGCGCCACATGAAGGTGGCCATCCACACCCTGTTTATCGGCACCGGCCAATGCCCGGAAATTCTGGATGTGCTTTCCAGGGAAACCGGCGGGGGCGGGTTTGCGGCCCAGCCCGCCTCCCCCGACACCCTGGTGATTCAAAAAAGGGGTTGAATGGTTCGGGGGCCTTACGGTCCTGCCTCCGGAAAAAACGGAGCCACCAAAAAGGCGGCCAGATTGAATCCGGTGTGAAAAACCACCGGCAGCCACAACCCGCCCCCCGCCTCCCGCAGCCAGGCCAGAACCCATCCGCACAAAAAAATCACCCCCACCGCCGGCCAGTAATCCCCGGTTTGTTTTAAGTGCATCAGGGCAAACAACCCGGTGGTCCCCAGGGCGGAAGGCACAAACCCCATGTGCCTCCTTAAACCGGTAAACAACGGCCCCCTGAACAACACCTCCTCCAACAACGGGGCCAGCACCACGGCGGCCGCAAACATAAATGCCACACTCCAGGGGCCGTTGGCCAAAAACTGCTCCAGGGGGGATTTGTCCACCGGGGGCGGAAAAATCACCTGCACCGGGGCCAGACCGATCTGCAACAACCCCCCGGCCAAAAACATCCGGCCCGGCGCAAAAGGCAATGCCATCCCCCGCCCCAACCCCAGGCTTTTCCAAAACCCCCCGGCCATCCCCACCCACATCCTGCGGCGAAGGTAGAGGACATACACCATGGCCCAGGCCGCCAAATGGGAAACCCCCACCGCCACCGGCAGCACCAGGGCCAGCTTGGCCGAAAATTCCGTCTGGTTTTTCTCCCAGCTCTCGGCCAGCATGACCGCCAGCAACACCGATACCCCCACCTGGGCCAATAAAAACACCGCCAACGCCGCCAGTCCCTCCCAAACGGTCCAGGGAGTGGGAAAGGTGCGTTCAGACTGCCCGGATTGGAATGAAAACCAACGGATGGGAGAAAACCTGATCATGGAGGAAAGATAAAGGGGGTGATGGCCCGGGCCGGGTTGTAAGGCCGCTCATGGTACCACCATCGGGGGAACTTTGGGCAGATTTTGGGTGGCAGGATATAAAAAAAAACACGCGCCGGGGATTGCCCTGACGCGTGTTTTTTGTTGGGGGGAATTATCTTTAAATCAAAGCATGGCCGCCTGGGTGGAGGGTCTTCCATGACCCGTCCAAATCCAAACGTTTTGAGAAGGACAATCCCGCCTGAAACCGTTGAGTCGGCCCGTTCAAAATAAGGCAGGGGGTGCCGTCCTTGGCAGAAGAAGCATCCTTGCTTCTCCCCGCTGCCCCATATGGGGTTGTATCACTCTTATATACAGTATCGGCTGACAACAGGGATTCTTGAAAGGAAATTCAATTTCTTTTTGGCCTTTCTTTTTGGGGCGCTGCCCAAAACCCCGCAAGGGAACGAGGTTCCCTTGACCCTGTTTACACTTTCTTCAAAATCCATAAAAGGGGGGCGCGGGGGGGCACGCTCCCCCGCTGGCTTTTGCCTTATCTTTTTTGCCTTTCCTTTTTAGGGGATGGCTTTTAATCGGAGGGTCACCGGTTTGTCTTGGCGCAGGACGATGAGGGCGGGGCGGCTGTCCGGGTTCAGCCGCTCCCAGGCCAGCCTTAGGGCGGCAGGGGTAGTGACCGCCATACCGTTTAAAGCGGTGACCACATCTTCTGCCAGCAATTGTTGAACCGGGAGGTCGGTGGGATGGGCTGCTGCCTCCCGTTTGGATTTTTCATGAGCCGGTTTCATGGGGGGTGCTGTCATCCCGGCGGATTCCACCCGCACCCCCTTGGGGTCCGCTTTCAGTTTAAAGGCGGCCAGGGTGGGGATGCGGGGGGGCGGCTGGGGGGGAAGCGGGCGAACCAGATCCCCCAGCCCCACCGGCACCAGAGAGCGGCCCAATCCATCCCGTTCCAATTCATCCTGAGGAATATCCAGCAGGGTGGTCACCCGCGGAGGAATTCGGTCCCCCTTTTTGCCCCCCCCGGAAGCACCGGCCAGCCGGGCCAGTTCTCTTTGGGCCCGCAGATTGGCCCCCACCCCATACATCAGGTGGCCGCTTCCGATGAACACCACCACCACCGGGTCAGGCCGGGGTTGGGGCTTTGGCTGGGAGCGGGGGTTGACAGCCAAACGGGCCGCCCGGACCCCCATGGCCTGGTCCCACAGCACCTGAACCCGGTAATACCCTTCCAGAGGCGGAGGGAATCTTTCCTTTTGTCCGCCGCTTTCAGCCCCCTTTGGCGGGGGGGAACCCCGGCCACCCCCCCCATGACCGGTTTGACCCAGAGCATCGGCGAAAAACCATCGGTGGGGGGTGATTTCCAGGTCCAGGGGGCCGATTTCCCTTTCCAGAGAAAAAGAAAGCCACTGTTCCCCTTTTTCTTCTTTCAAAGGGGGTGTTCTGCCCGCCGCCAGGTCCCGGTCCCCTCGGGTGACATTCAGCCCGCGGGTTTTCACCCGGTGGCGCCGGATGGTTTCAAACAACCCGCTGTACAGAATCCAGGGGTAGCCCCAGTGGTCGTACCAGCCGGATTGCTCCACAAATTCTTCCGGGGTCAGTTTTCCCAGCCGCCAGGCTTCCAGCACCGGGTCCGCCTGGGGCGGAAACATTTCCAGCCCCACCACCACCTCTTGATTCCTGTTGCCGTTGTGGGCCAGCAGGGTTTCCAGAATTGTGTTTTCCAAAGCATGGCTGCGGGGGTCCAGGTGGTGCTCCCCCACAAACACCAAGCCTGCCCCGGCCAACGCCGGGCCGATTTGGTCCACGGGGACCGCCTGCCCCAAAGCCATTTGGAACACCCCCCCCGGAGAAACAGGATAGGCCACCACCGGGGACCGGGGCATAGGGGTGTGTTGACACCCCCCTCCATCGGCCAGCGCCAGCAACCCGGCAGCCAGCGCCAGCAACCCGGAAGCCGGGACTTTCACCGGCAGGGAGGACCGGGTGCCCTCGGCCGGTCGGGCCGGGGGGTGGACAGGCCGACCCCGGAAAAGACGAAGGGAAAAAGGGGGAGGGATCACCGGCGGGACTCCCCCGGCAGCAGGGAATAGGGGAGGATATCCTCCGCCCCGTCAGGCTCCACCGCCAGCGGGGGAAGGGTTTGGGCGGCCCCGTAGGTCAGGTCCAGCAAGGCGGCATGAAACCCGGTCTCCGCCGCAACCCCTTGGGGCCAGGGAATCCCGGCCGGGCGGGGCAATCGGCCCAGGCTGGTCAGATGGCCCGCCGGTTTGCCTTCAGAATACAGCGGCAGGGGCGCAAAAGGCTGGGGCGCAAGGGGTTGGGTGGAGGAGGCACCTTTTTCGTCCGGGGCAGAGGACG
>JAOUFO010000245.1 GCA_029858165.1 Deltaproteobacteria bacterium
CTGCCCATCAGGGTGACTTCCCGGCGATCATGATACAATTGGCGCAAGGTAAACCGGCAACCCGGCAATTGGTCCATAAAATCCTCAATGGGCTTAAGGGCCGCGTAAGGGTGATGCTGGGGCAGCTTGATGTTGACCACAAACCGGGCGGCCAGCCGCTGGCCCAGCCAGGTGCGCAACAGCCCCAGGGTCTTCCCCGGCGGCACCAGCATATCACTGACCAGCCAATCCAGGGGTAGCCAGGAAGCAGGCGGGGTAAAGGTCATGCCGTCGGCCCGCAGGTGGGTCAATTCCCCCGCGGCTTCTTCCTGCCCCGGCAGCTTCATGGGTCCTTTGTCCACCGCCAACACCCGGCAGCCCCGTTTTAAAAAGGACCAACTCCACCCCCCCGGCGCGGCCCCCAGGTCCGCCACCCGTTGCCCGGCTTTGGGGGATTCCCCCATCATCTCCAGGGCTTCTTCCATCTTCAGGTAAGACCGGCTGGGGGCCAAGGGGTCCTGGCGCATCCGATGAATCCCCCCGGGCCGGGGGCTGAGCAAATCCTCCGCCCGGGACCACCCCCCCCAGAAGCCGGTTGAACCGGAACTGGATTCCCCTTGGGGTTTCACCCCCCAGACCAGCTGCAACACCCATGGGGGTGTGGGAGCCTCCCCGGCCGCCGACCCCGCCCCGGCAGGCAGCCCGCGTTTTACCGCCCGTTCCAACGCCGCGGCCAGGGGCGCCAGGGGATGGATGGGGTCCGGGGCATAACAATGGAGCGCCCACGCCCCTCCATGGGGTGGAGCCGCAAGCCATTGTTTGATCACCCGCCGGGCCATTTGTTCCACATCCCCGGCCCCGCCTTTCACCCCCGTTGATTGGGATTCATGCCAATCCAGCCAGATTGCCCCCTCGCATTTTTGGCGGGCAAATATGGGGGCCGCTCCCCGCAGCTTTCGCGGCGGACCGTGGGTCGTCACCATTCCTTCCCATATTTCCAGGTCCGGGGAGGCCCCTCCGCCCAGGCCGGTCTTATGGGTGATTTCTTCCGCCAGGTCCTGCTCAAACCCCATCCGGCACAAAAACACCGTCGTGATCGGATTTTCTTTCATGGCCCGGCCTTATCCGGCTTCATATTTTCTCCAAAGTGGCCTCACAGCCCTTCCATATTTGCCCGGTAGACTGCACTCAGGTAAAAGCCGTTTGTTCTTGGCCTCCTGGCAAGGCCCCCCAAGGGAAAACATCCAAAGGGGTGAGCATTCCGGGTATCCCGGGAAAGTTCAGCATAAACGCCCGGCAAAAGAACTTCAAAACAGCATCCCAAGGTTGGAAAAACAGAAAAGGAACCTTATGGCTGCCGACAAAACCCTGGAAGGGAGCAAACAGTCCCTTCATCTTAGCCTGCTGTGGAAACAAAAAATACCCGAAGCCCCCGTCTGCGCGGCAAAAGGGTGCCATTCCACCGCCCTGGAGGTGGATTTGTTCTATCCCTATCTGGATGACAACAACCGCTGCCAGCGCCACCTTCAAGGGTATCATTCTCATTTTTCGGATGGCTTGCCCCTGAATGAAGCCGGTGCCGGTTTCCTGGCTGACGCCTGATTCCACCTCCTTTCCCTACTTTTCAGCTTTACCTGCCCCCCCTTTTACAGGTTGTGTAGAACACCTGAACAGGGGCAAGGGGCCATCGCTCCCTGGTGGGGTTTGGGGCAACGCCCCCCAAAAAAAGCCCCAAAAGAAAAGCAAAAAACATTAAAAACAACGCGGGAAAGGGTGCCCCCCCCCGCATCCCCCTTTTACAGGTTGTGTAGAACACCTGAACAGAGGCAAGGGGCCATCGCTCCCTGGTGGGGTTTGGGGCAACGCCCAAAAAAAAGGCGGCGCAAGCCCCTGCCCCCCCCTTTGGGGAGGGGGGTGAAGAAAATGCACAGAGGGGTTGGTGGGTTATGAAAACGCGGCCAGAGCGGTTTTCAACCGCTCCATGGTGGCCGGGGCGGGGGGGACCAACGGCAGCCGGTAATGGAGTTGGGCCAACCCCAGCAGGGATGCCGCCCCCTTGACCGGAATGGGATTGACTTCCGCCCCCAAAGCCTCAAACAGGGGAAGCAGCCGGTCCAGTTGGCCGCGGCCCCCCTTGAAGTCTCCGGCCAGCAGGGTTTTCAGCCAGCGGCTCATGGCGGCGGGGACCACATTGGATGTGACGGCGATCACCCCCGCCCCCCCCACCGCCATCAGGGGCAGGGTGATGGGATCATCCCCGGAGAACACCTGGAATCCGGCAGGGGTGGATTGGACGATTTTCTGGATTTGCAGGATGGACCCGGAAGCCTCCTTGATTCCAAAAATAATGCCTTCCTCCGCCAGCCGGGCCACGGTGGCCGGTTCCACATTGGACCCGGTGCGGGCCTGAATGCTGTACAACATGATTTCCAAGCCGGTTTGTTGCCGGATGGCTTTGAAGTGTTGGGTTATCCCCTCCTGGGTCGGGCGGTTGTAGTAAGGGCTTACCGACAAAATATGGGTGGCCCCCAGCGATTTCAGGTGGAGCCCCTTTTCAATCACCTCCCGGGTGTTGTTGCCGCCGCACCCCATCAAAACCGGCCCTTTTCCCTTGGCCTTTTGCAGGGCCAGGGCGGCGATGCGACTTTGCTCCTCCCCGGTGAGGGTGGCCACTTCGCCGGTGGTGCCCAAAGGGACTAAAAAATCCACCCCGTTTTCCCATTGAAACTCCATCAGTTTTTCAAGGCTGGGATAATCCACCGCCCCTTCGGCGGTAAAGGGGGTGATCAACGCGGTTCCAACACCTTTAAAAGGGCTGGAGGTCATGGGGTGTCTCCTGCTGGGTGGCTTTTGGGGTAACGGTTTGACCGGGAAACGTTCCGGCTTTCTTTGTGATACTAAAGCGGGGAGAGCCGGTCAATGGAAGAAGTTTGTTTTAAGGGGGCTTTGGTTCAGGGAAGGCGCATCCCCCGGTCAGCGGGGAGCGGCCCCCGCCGGAGGATTTAGCTGGATGTTGGGCACCACGATGGTTCGTCCCCGTTTGGGGCGCACCTCCTTGGCCACCAGGGTAAACAGGGTTCCGTCGGCCCCTTCCCTGGCATGAAACACCAGCCGCACCCGCCTTTTGGTGGTGGGAACCAGTTCAATGCCCAGTTCGCAACAATATGCAAATACTCCGGCGGAATCCTTTTCCCGTTGATCCCACCGTTTTCCGTTTTCATCCAGCACATAAGCCCCGGTTTGGAACAACAGGGGGACCAGGTCCCGGGTTACTGCCTCAAAGTTGATATCCACGGTAAGGGTATCCCCGGATTTTGCTACGGTCTGAATGGCCACCCGATAGGATTCATTGGCGTAAACCGGTTGAATGATCGACTTCGCCGCGGGAGCGGGTTGAGAAGACCCTCCGGGCGGCGGAGGAAACCCACCATAGGGGGACCTGCCGGGCTGGATACCGGCCCCGCCAGGTCCCCCTGCCGGAGGTTGAACCGCAACAGGCGGTGCGGGGGGAGGAACCTGACCGGCCCGGGGTTGTTCGGGAGGGGCCACCGAATCAGCCTGGGGCT
>JAOUFO010000246.1 GCA_029858165.1 Deltaproteobacteria bacterium
CAGATCCAGGGCCTCCTGATAGCCTTCCGGCCCCACCCTGGCCATCAAATCCTCCCCCGCCACCCCGCAGCACATGTGGCCTTGCACCATAAAGGCCAGCCCGCCGAACATCTTTTTTTCCACACATCCGGGAATGGCATCCAGGTGGTTGCGGATTCTTGCCGCCAGATCAAGGTTGTAAGCCATGTTGGTCTTTCACGGGCCGGGTGGGGTTTCAGGCGATCATTTTTTTGCGTTTGGAAAGGTAATCCACCAGCAGGTAGCGGCCCAAAGTGGAAGGCAGACTGTAAAAAGCCCGGCCGTGATTGATGCGGGTAAGTTCGCCGATGAACCTGGTCAACACCGGGTTGTCATCCAGCATAAAGGTGTTGATGGTGATTTTTTCTTTGGTGCAGGCGGCCACCTCCCGCAGGGTTTCCCTGTGGATATCCGGCGGGATGGCCCCCATGAAGCCGGGCCACTGGGCGTTGGTTTGGTTGTTGATGTAAGTGGCGGTGGGCTGGCCGTCGGTGATGACGATGATTTGCCGGTTGACGGTTCGGTGGCGGCGAAACAGCCTGCGGGCCAGGGCCAGCCCTTCCTGAAGGTTGGTGAACGGGTCCGCCGGGTCCCAGGTGACATCCGGCAGCAGGCCCGGGTCCAACAGTTTGGCCCGGGTGGAAAACCCGATGGTGTAGTAATGGTCTTTTGGGTAAAGCTGGCGGATCAGGGAATCCATGGCGATGGCCACCCGTTTGGCGGCGGGGAACCGCCCGTCACGGGACATGGACCAGCTCATATCCAGCATCAGGATCGTGGTGGCGCGGGTGTCCGCCTCCAGGTCGTAGGCGGCAAAGTCTTCCGGTTTTAACCCCACCCGCCTGCCGCGCACCCCCCGGTGAAGGGCGTTTTTGATGGTCTGGGCCATATCAATATCAAACGGCATGCCGAATTCATACGGGCGGGTGTCATCCTGGACGCTTCTTACCTGCCCCCGCCGGTTTAGGGGATGCAGCCCCATCTGGTCCTGGGCCAGGTGTTTGAAAATCTCATCCAGGGCATCCTGACCGATCAGTCGGATCCCTTTGGGGGTCAGCCGGGTCACTCCGTCCTCCCGGTGGGTGAACCCATGGGATTCCAGGTTTCCAGAAACCCCGATCAGCATACTGAGGGATTGAAATTCCTCCGGGCTGAGCCACAAATCCAGGCCGGTAAGAGAAATGGAGGAAAGTTCCCCCCCCCGCAGGGCTTCCGACAGGGAGGATATTTGTTGAAAATGGTTCATCACCTCCCTGGCTTCGTTAAAATCCAAGGAATCCGGCCCCTGAAACTGGGGGCCGTGGCGGCGGATGAAGGTTTCCAGTTCGGAGATTTGCGGACGGCGTGCCAGCAGTTTTTCCACCCGGTCCCGGGCCTCATCGTTTAAAAATCCCGGCCGGTCTTTGTAGGCGGCCAGTTGGGTCAGGGCCTCCCCCTCCCGCGGGGATAGGGAATACAGGGTTTCCTCCCGGGCATGCAGCCCTGAATGACTCCAGCCCAGTTCCCGTTTGGCGGTGTGGAGTTCCAGTTCCACAATGCGGTTTATTTCCTGGCGGATGTCCTCCAGGGAGCGGTTCATGTTGTGGCTGGAAAGGATTTCCTGCCGCATCTGACGCAGGCGCTGAAGCAGTTCTTCGGTGCCCATCATTTGCGCCCCCCCCGGGTCCGACAACCCCTGGCGGGTCAGCCATTCCAGGGCCTCCTGGGTGGTCAACCCCCAGCTCATGTAATTGCTGAGTTCCTGAAACACCCGTTCGGCCATGGCCCCGGATTTCGGGTCATGCCATTTCCGGGTTTCGTCCCATCGGCTGTATCTGACGTGTTTCATTGAAAATCACCTTGTCGTCCACCCGGTCCTTGTTCAATTTTTCGTGGAGGGCCAGCCCTTCCAACACAAATTCCACCGCGGCGGGAACCATTTCATTGGATGGCCCCAGGTCCAACTTTAACAGGCAGGATTCCAGCCCTTTCAGTTTGGGCAACAGGACCTGATAATGGTTGTCCGGCACTTGGTCGGATACCTCCACCCACCAGCCGTTTTGAAAGCAGCCCACCAGGGCCTCAAAATCCTCCACATCCCAATATTCATTGAACACCGTCAACACCGCCTGATCTATCAGCCCCCGCACCACCTGGGCCACAGATTTGTTTTGGCCCGCGTATTCCAGTTCCAGTTTGCCTTCCGAACTGGCCAGCACCGCCTCCAGGTCGGTGATCCGGGGGATGATGACCGGCTGTTTTTGCAGGATGGCCCGTTTTTCGGCATTGGAAATCAGGCTTTCCATGTTGCTGATGGTCATCCGGACACTGACCCCCGACACCTGACTGATATCGGGGGACCTGCGGGCCTGAAAAGTGATTTCCGAAATCACCTCCGCCAGAAATTGTGGAATCACCAGGGTGCGTTCGCCCCGCTGATGGTGGGCCGCCTCACGGGAGACGATGGCCATTTCCACTTCACGGGTCATGGGGTAGTGGGTGGTGATGTGGGCCGCGTACCGGTCCTTTAAGGGAGTGATGATGCGACCCCGGCTGGTGTAATCCTCTGGATTGGCGGTGGCCACCACCAGAATATCCAGGGGAAGCTGCATCTTGTACCCTTTGATCTGGATGTCCCGTTCTTCCAGGATGTTAAACAGCCCCACCTGGACTTTTTCGGAAAGATCGGGAAGCTCGTTGATGGCGAATATCCCCCGGTTGGCCCGTGGAATCAGCCCGAAGTGAATGGTCAGTTCATCGCTGAGATAACGGCCTTCCGCCACCTTGATGGGGTCTATCTCGCCGATCAATTCGGCGGAGGTGGTATCGGAGGTGGCCAGTTTTTCGGTGTAGCGCCGGGAGCGGGGCAGCCATTCTATTTCTGTTTTGTCCTGCAAATCGGCCACCATTTCAATGCCGTAACGGCTGATGGGGGCAAACGGATTGTCGCTCACCTCACTGCCCCGGATGATGGGGATTTCCTCATCCAACAGCCCCGCCAGCGATCGGATCAGCCGGGTCTTTCCCTGGCCCCGCTCTCCCAACAAAATGATGTCATGACCGGCCAACAGGGCGTTTTCCAGCTTGGGGATCACCGTATGTTCGTAACCCGTCATCTGGGGAAACAACGGGGTTCCCTGTTCCAGGCGGAATATCAGATTTTTACGCAGTTCCTCACGGATGGTCAGGGGGGTGTACCCTGAATCCTTCAATTCGCCCAAGGTCCGGGGTTTTCTGGCTGATCGCATCATGGCATCTTTCACAAATGGTGTTTCAAGAGGTGCACCCCATCCTAACATGGGCCGGGACGAAAATCATCCAATCCGGCCATCCGTTAGACTTCAAAACACCGCGAGTGGTTCATCCCCAGTTATTTCGGACTCGGCCCCACCACCACTTTTTGGTTCCAGGTGCCTGTCCTGGCCCCCAAGGGTCAAGCCTTTATGGATGACTGGCTTTTTGCCGCATGGCCCCGATAAACTCCCATAGATCGGGCCAAACCTGGGGGCCGTTTCGCTTCAAATACCCAGTGGCGGCCTGTTG
>JAOUFO010000247.1 GCA_029858165.1 Deltaproteobacteria bacterium
TCCAGCACCCCGCACAGCCCAGCGTTGTGTCGCCTGTCGGCTCCAAACGCCGCGGGCTGGCGGGTGCCTTTCTTTTGTGTCCTGTCCAGCGGTTCACCACCGCCATCCGCCTGTCGGCGGCTTTGGCCGGGCTTGCGCCGCCTTTCTTTTAGGGGATATATTCTCCGGCGATATCCCGTACATGCTTTCCGGCCAGGACATGAAAATTCCGCACTTTTTTCAGCATATCCCTGGAAAGCTGGCCCAGAGGAATATACACAATCTGTCTGCCCATGCGCCCGGCCAGGGCGGTGATGGCGGAGCGGGGGGGGGTGGGAGCCACATACACCACATGCCGTTTGGTGGAATAATCCAGCCCGGCCAGCAGCAGCCGTTCCGGTTTGTCCCGGGCCACATCAAAATACGGATCGCTCCACACATCAAACATCCTTAAAGGGGGATAGCTCAGCACAAACCCCCCGTATTCGCAGCGGGATATGCCCGGCCCCACCAGATTCTCCCCCGACGGGGTGGCATAAAAGGCCATGTCGGATTCCTGCTCGTGTTCTCCCAGCCAGGTGACCAGCCATGAATACCGGCTTTCAAACAGGGGGGGCAGCCCCAGGTTTTTTTTGGACCGATCTTCGTCAAAAATCACCACCACACTGCCCACCTCTACCGGCAGGACCGGGGCATCCTTCACATACAGCTCTTTGGAGTGCCAATTGCGCAGGGTTTCGCGGATATCCACCCCGTCCTTCATGGAGGCCGAAAACGGCTCCACCCGGCTGTGTTTGCCGGAAAGCATCCCCTTGGCCATGGTCATCAACCGGCGGCCCACCCCCTCTATCACCAGATCTTCCGGCACATGGGAGCATATCTCCCGGCTGCTCCAATTCTCTTTCCACCCGGCTTGGGTGTGCTCCCGCAGCCGCTCACGGTCCGTCACCCCCCGCAGCCTGGGGCGGTTGTGGCGCAGTTTGCCGCGCAACACCATTTTCCGCCCTTGCCGGTACATTTCGGTCATAGACACATCAAACTGAGGCAGGTGGCCGGACCCATCCTGCCAGGGATAGCGGGTTCCCTCATCCCACACAAAGCGGGCAAAGTCATCATCCACCATCCCCCTGGCGGCCGCGGTCAGTTGGTACAAATCCGGCACCAGCAGGCCGTCCACCAGGGCGTATTTCCGGGCGAATTCCCCCACCCCCCGCAATTGGCGCAGGCTGATGCGATCATGGGTGTGGTCCTGGTACAACATGGCCGCCCGGGTGAGCAGCAGCCGGATGCGGGCCACCCGGTCCACCCCCACCGGAACCATTTCAGCCATATCCGGTTCCTCCCCCCCCCGCCGGGGGGAGTGCCCCACGCCCAAAGGCGCAGACGCCGGAGATGGAAACAAGGGTGCCCCCATCGGAAAAACCAACGGGGTTCGGCCCTGGGGCTGCCGGGCCCTTTCATAGTCGGCGGCCAAAAACGGGGCTTCACTCATGGATTCCCGGGCGGAAGGTTCGGCCCAGTTGTGCAGCTTGAGGCTGCGGGGTTTGGCCCGCCCCAAAGGCCGCGGCTGGGGGGTTTTCAGTTTTTCCAGCACTCCGGTCAGATGGGCCGCCCCCAGCACCGCCGCCACCCGGCCCCCTTTTTGGGCCAATTGCTGAAGGGTATGGGCCATCATGGTTTCCCGTGCCTCATCCAGCTTGTGGCGGGCAAATTTCACCTGACCGGTCAAAGGGGCCATCACCGCGTCATACCCCAGCAGATGGACCGGATAGGTATCCGGCACCGGCTCCGCCAGCATGGGGTAATGGTCCACATCCAGGTCCATCAGTTCGCAGGGAATGGCCAGTTCCGTGGCGGTTCGCATGGCCTCTATCATGGGGTCCACCGGTTCTATGGCCATAAACAATCCCCCTTCGCCGTCCTCCGCCACCACCGATAAAAACGGCAGGCGGCGCACACCCCGCCATAAGGCCTCCCCCCAGGTGGCGGGCAGCTCCACCGCCACCCTATCCGGGGGGTCCGCCAACAGGGCGGCCCGGATATGGGAGGCAAACTCCAGACGGGAATGAAACACCGGATACAGGGTGATGTTCTGATAGGTGCGGTAAGCGGACATAAACCTGTGGAAAACGCGAAGAGTGTTTAACCAGGAAGTCCCGATTTCACAATCAGGGACTCATGGCACAATAAGGGCTTCTTTCCATCCTGAAAACAGAATACACTGTTTAGGCTTTTCCTTCAAAAGAGTTGTCCCAAACCGGGTTCGGGCGGTGAACGGGTCGTTTTACCGGAAAAGGAGGCGGTTGGTTGTTCTCAAACCCCCGGTTGTTCTCCGCAAAAAAGGGGGGAATCCCATCACCGGTCGGCCGGAGGGAATACCCCCTGCCGGTTTTTTCAGGCTGTTGTCAACAGGCCCGGGGTTATTCGGGGCCGATGGCTTTTTGAAGGGTTGTCCCATGGACTACAGGAGATTCGGGATGCGGGCTGAAAATGGGAAAAACCGGGGTGGTTTGTTGCGCCCGGTTGTTTTGTTCCGCTTGGCTGGGTATTTACGACCGGCCTTGGTGGCGGGGCTGGTCTTGGGGGGGTTGCTGGGTCAGGCCCCGTCCACCGCCCAAGGCTCCAATGAATCCCTCCTTATCCGGGAGGTGATCAACCACATCTCCTCCGATTATGTGGCGGCGGACCATTTAAACATCCCCACCCTGCTGGAAGGCTCTCTGGCCCGCTTAAGCCGGGCCTATCCGGAAGTTCTCTACACCCTGACCCGGACAGGCAATGGAGCGGAAGCGAAAGTGTGGGCCGGAAAGGTGCAAATATCCCTTAGGGACACCGAGTTGACCACCCTGGACCGCCTGTACACCCTGTTGGGAAACCTCCATGGGTTTCTGGCCGCCAATCTTTCCTCCAATCCGGGGGAGGACCCCATATCTTTCCACATCGCGGCGGGGCTGCTGGACGGCCTGGATGTTCACACCACCCTGATGAGCCCCGCGGTCTATCAGGAGTTTCAGGTGATCACCTCCGGCCGGTTCGGCGGGGTGGGGTTGATGGTGGCCCTGCGCCCCGACGGGTTGAAAATCCTCCACGTATTGGGCAATTCCCCCGGAGAAAAATCCAATCTCCGGCCGGGAGACCGCATCCTGGCCATCAACAACCAGCCCACCCGGGCCATGGATATCGGCGAAGCCCAGGATTTGATGCGGGGGGAGATCAACACCAGGGTCAAACTGAAAGTGGCCCAACGGGGGGGCCGCAAGCGGAATGTGACTTTGGTGCGTTCCAACATTTTTGTGCCCAGTGTGGAAAGCCACCTGCTGGAGGAAGCCCCGGAAAAATGGGTGGGGTACCTCAGAATCAGAGCCTTTCAGGAAACCACCCTGGCCGAAGCCCAGCGCCATTTGGAAAAACTATTCCCCAACAAATCAGGATTCCAGGGGTTGATTTTGGACCTCAGGGATAACCGCGGGGGGGTGCTGGACCAGGCCGTCCGGGTGGCGGACCTGTTTATGGACCAGGGGGTGATTGTGAAAACCGTGGCCAACCACGGCCGGGCTGAG
>JAOUFO010000248.1 GCA_029858165.1 Deltaproteobacteria bacterium
GGAAGCCAAGCGGTTGCCTTTTGACCAGCCGGAAGGGGAATCCGAAATCATCGCGGGCTACTTTTTGGAATATTCCGGCATGCGGTTTTCGGCCTACATGCTGGCCGAATACATATCCGTGGTCAGCATTTCGGCCATCACCGTCACCCTGTTTTTCGGCGGGTATCACATTCCCTGGCTCCACCCGGACGGTTTCCATCTGATGGGGGTTTTCTATGGGGTTCCCGAATGGGGGGTGGCTCTGCTGCAAATCGGGGCGTTTGTCACCAAAGTGATTTTCTTCTGCTGGTTTACCATTATCCTGCGTTGGACACTGCCCCGGTTCCGGTTTGATCAGGTGATGGACCTGGGATGGAAAAAACTGCTGCCTATATCCATGGCCAACATGGTGGTGACCGCCCTGGTGATTCTGGCCCTGGATTAACCCACGGCCCTCATAACTGCTGGAGAAGCTGTCCTATGGAACTGAAAGTCAAAAAAGTAACCCGGCGCGAGGGATTTTGGGTGGGGTTGTATATTCCCGCCATCATGGGGGGGCTGCGCATCACCGTCCGTCATTTTATGCGCAACGTGATCTTTCGCAAGGATGTGGTGACCATCCAATACCCGGAGGAAACCCGGCGTCTTTCCCCCCGGGCCAGGGGGCGCCACCGGCTGACCATGCGGGAAGACGGCTTTATCAAATGCGTGGCGTGTTACATGTGCGAAACCGTCTGCCCGGCCAAATGCATCCATATAGAAGCCGGGGAGATGGAAGACAAGTCGGTGGAAAAATTCCCGGTGGTGTTTGATATTGACGAACTGCGCTGTGTGTGCTGCGGGTTGTGCGTGGAAGCCTGCCCCAAGGATGCCATCCGCATGGATACAGGCATTATTTCCCTGGCGTTCAACAACCGGGCCGCCTTTGATTACACCCGCGACATGTTGCGGGACAAACCGGTGGAAAGTGACCGCATCAAATACCGGGAGGTGCCTTTGCCTCTGACCCAGGAGGAATCCCTGCCCAATTCCACCGGCAGTCTGGCCGAATAAACAAAGCCATCCCCCGCCGCAAAACCTTCACCCCGCCCCCCGGTGGCGGTCTGCCTGTTTCCAAAGGGCGGGGTGGAAATGGCGTTAAAAAAAGTCACAGGAATGGATCACAAGCGGTGCGAACAGCCCGGCAAAAACACTCCTGAGACCTCAGCACAATTCGTTTTCGGAATGATCCCCCTGTCTTTTTAACCCTCTCCCCCCCTGTTGTCCCGGCCTCCTATCGGTTATGCAACGCCGGTCTTTTTTTGTTTTCCCCCGTTGGTTTTTTTTCTGCCATTCACCCGGCTGAGCTTGGGGATGCGGGGCGGATTTTCCAGGGGTGGTTTGGGGTCCATAAAGCTGGCGGCCCGCCGTTCCAGTTCCAGTTCCACCCCCGGGGGGCGGGTTTTGGTTTCTGTCAGCTCCCGGATCATGGTTTGTGGGTGAATCTTTTGTTCCCGTCCGGGAAGAGGCGGCTGGGTTTTGGCCATGCCGCGGCCGGTTTCGGTAAGATCCACCCGGTCGCCGGCAGATCCCGGCGGGGGGGGAGGCAAGCCCTGCAAGGCCCGGAAGGCCCGGATCAATCTTTCTATTTGGAAGCTGGAAAACATGGCTTGGCTCCCTCAACCGGTGGTGTTTACAAAAATGCCGGAGGCATCCTGCAACTTGGCCGCCATATCCAAAAATTCCTCCGCCGGGATTTTGCGCAGCACCTCTCCGCTGTCTCTATCCCGTACCATGGCGAAGGCATAGCCGGATTCTTCGTGATAGGCAAACCGGATGGAACTGTAAGAGACCGACCTTTTTATCCGTTCGTTGGCGGCGGCCAGGGCTGTATCCATTCTTTGCCGCAGGTCCGCCCGGATATTGTTGCCGTTGGTGGGGCTGTTTTTCTGGGCTTCCTCTTTGACATAGGCGTTGTTGCCCAGGTTTTGCTTGGGGTCGGACAGTTGCAGCGGGGGGCTGGGTTGGATGGCCCCTCCGCCGATGCCGGTTACCTTGGGCATCCGCTCGTGGCGGGCCTCCAATTGGTTGAATATTTTGGTGATCATGGCTTTCTCCTTGTGTAAAAAAAACAATTTTTGCAGGTTACTTTTTCAAATTGACGCTTCCGCCCTGGGTTTTGGGGCTGTCCAGATATTGTTTCACCAGATTTTGCCGTCCCGCGGATAGGATTTCCTGGCTCAGTTTTTTCTTTTCCTCCTCCATCCGGGCCTCCATTCTTTTTTCGTTTTCCAATATGGCTTCAATCAGGCGGATCATTTCCTGTTCCACCGGATTGGGGGGCTGCTGTTTGGGTCCCGGGAGAGGCTGAGGCAGGCGGCTGTCCACCTGCCGCATTTGGTCTATCAGCCGGTCTTTTTCATCCAACAGGGGGGACAATCCGTCCAGATCGGCCAACAGCATTTGTTTTTGGGTCAACTCCAGCATATGGCGCAACAGGGCCAGTTTTTTTTTTGCCAGGGTGTTTGTTTCGCTGTTGGGGTTCATGGTTATTTTCCTATGCAGAACTGTTCAAACACCCGGTTCAGCAGATCATCCGGGGTGGTTTCCCCGACGATTTCCCCCAGGCTTTCCAATACCCGGTTCAGGTCCAGGGCCAAAAGTTCTTCTCCCCGGCCCGCCTGTACTCCGGCGACGGCCTCCTCCAGGGCGGCCAGGGCGGTTTCTGCCGCCTGCTTCTGGCGGGTATTGGTCACCAGTGGATGCTCCAGCAGAGGCCGGGTGTCCCCCACCGCCCAATCCTGGATGGCCTGTTCCAACCGGTGGATACCCAGCCCTTCCTTGGCCGAAAGGACCACCTGGGCCAATGGGGCCAGTGGGGTCAGGTCCAGGGGAGGGGGCAAATTCAGGGCGCCGCCCATCATCCGGTCCAGTTTGTTGACCACCACCATGGTTTTATCCGGGGGCACCGTTGCGGCCAGACGGAGATCCTCATCGGTGATGCCTTCGGCCCCGTCCACCATCCACAGCACCAGGTCCGCCCGCTCCATGGCCTGGATGGACCGGGATATGCCCAATTGTTCCACCTGGTCCCCGGTTTCCCGGATTCCTGCGGTGTCTATCAGCCGCAAAGCCATCCCCCCCATTTGCACCACCTCCTCCAGGGTATCCCTGGTGGTCCCCGCCGTTTCGGTGACAATGGCCCGGTTTTCCCGCAGCAGGGTGTTGAGCAGGCTGGATTTGCCCACATTGGGCCGCCCCACGATGGCCACCGCCAACCCTTCGGTCAGAATTCTGCCTTTTTGGGCGGTGGCCGCCAATGACGACAAATCCTGCTTGACGGTTGTCAACCGGGCCAGAAAATCCGTCCGGTGGGCCTCCACCACCTCCTCTTCGGGGAAGTCAATGGCGGCGGTCACCAGGGCCGCCACATGGGCCACCCGGTCGGTCATATCCCGGATGGCCCCGTACAACCGGCCCCGCAACTGACCGGCGGAAACCTTCAATCCCAGATCGGAAGTGGAATGGATGATATCCCCCACCGCTTCCACCCGGGTTAAA
>JAOUFO010000249.1 GCA_029858165.1 Deltaproteobacteria bacterium
TTGTGTCGGCCCGGCCGGAACATTCTCCCCCCCGGCTGAAAACAATCCTCACCCCAACCACAACACACAATCAAAACGGACCCATGAGCGCGATGACCTCTTCCCCGGTTCCTGTGAAAGGAAGCCTGATTTTGGCCGTCTGGAGCCTGCTGGCCAGGGAATGGATCCGGTTTTTGCGCCAACGCAACCGGATGATCGGCGCTTTGGCCACCCCCATCTTGTTTTGGGCCTTTTTTGGCTCCGGGTTCGGGTCTTCGTTTCGTCCCGGCGGGTTGGAGGGGGGCATGAGTTATTCCACCTATTTTTTCCCTGGAACGTTGGTGCTGGTGGTGTTGTTTACCGCCATCTTCTCTTCCATTTCGGTGATTGAGGACCGCAACGCCGGGTTTTTGCAGGGGGTTATGGTATCGCCCGTATCCCGGTTGTCCATTGTGCTGGGCAAGGTGTTGGGGTCCGCCACCCTGGGGTTGTTTCAGGGGGTGTTGATTATGGCCCTGGCCCCGTTTGTGGGGTTTGATCTGGATATCTGGGCGGTGGTCCAGGCGGTGCTGGTGATGTTTATGATTGCGTTTTCTTTAAGCGGTCTGGGATTTTTGCTGGCCTGGCGAATGGATTCGGTCCAGGGGTTTCATGCGGTGATGAACCTGCTGCTGATGCCCTTGTGGTTTTTATCCGGGGCGTTGTTTCCTGCTTCGGGGGCATCCGGGTGGATTCAGGTGTTGATGAGTCTGAACCCTCTGACCTATGGATTGTCCGCTCTGCGTCTGGCCATGCACGGCCAGGGGGTGGTCAACGGGGGGATGTCCATGGAGGCTTCGTTGGGGATTCTGGCATTGATGACGGTGGGGGTTCTTATTGCCGCGGTTTGGGTGGTGAACAGGCCGGTGACCCACAATTAGAGAAAAATGGGGGAGTGTGCCTGCCTGCACCTCCGGTCAGGCCCCCTTGACCGGGTTTTAAACACCCGAATGCGTATTCAACCTTATGGAGAAAGAACCGATGATGGATCTGCCCTGGCATCCCACCCTCAACGCCGCTTTAAACGGTTTATCGGCCCTGTTCCTTGCGGCGGGGGCCGTTTCCATCCGCAACAAGCGGGAATCCATTCACCGGATGTTCATGGTTTCGGCGTTTTTCTGCTCAACGGTGTTTCTGGCTTCCTATCTGGCGTATCATGCCACCCATCTGGCCACTCCGTTCACCCATCCGGGGGGGGTGCGGGTTGTCTATTTCACCATTTTGATTTCCCATATTCTGTTGGCGGTGATCATGGTTCCCATGATTCTGATCACCCTTGGTCGGGCGGTAAAAGACAACCGGCCCGCCCACAAAGCCATTGCCCATTGGACCTTGCCCATCTGGTTTTACGTTTCGGTGACCGGAGTGGTCATTTACCTGATGCTTTATGTTTTATACCCCGCCCAATCCGTCCCCACGGTTTGAAAGGCCGCCGGGCCATTGCCCGGCAACCCTTCGGGGGGGCTTTCTGCCCCCCTGTTTTTTCCCAACACCGCTATCCATTCCCCTCAAGGCAGGCTGTTTGTAAATGTTTGGGGCTTTGAGAAAACTCCGGTTTTTTTTAAAGGGTGTCGTGAATGGAAAAAAAAGTGGCTAAATAGGAACAAAATGGTTAATAAGTGAATGGAAATATGTGAATTGCGGGGGCAATTCCCTGGGCCGGACAGCTGGATGTAAAGTCCAAAAGGTTCTTTTCGGCAAAACCCAGGAAAAAATTCAAATCACCTGTTTTATTTAAGCGGAACCTCACCCCCATTTGATGCAGGCGCCCCATGGACCCTTTCAGCGAACCAACGGCTTTACCTCCCTGGGAACCCCCCGGCTTTGATTCCGAAGAGGGATTGGCCGCGGCCCAGGAGTATTTTTACAACACCCATGCCACCAATGCCCGCATGATCGCCGAGGGCCGACAGGCCAAGGGGTTCATGAAATCCTACCTGCGCAAAAAGCTGGAAAAATCCATCGGTGAGGATTTTAAAATGTACACCGGCACCGACCTGGGGGCCGAAGGGGGGGAGGTGGAATCTCTGGGCATCCGGGGTGAATTGAACCATATGTTGGAAACCGTTTACCGGAAAATAAACCCTTACGACCCCATATCCTCCCCCATTCAGGAGGATATGGCCATATTGGCCCATCCTTTCGGTGCCTTGGAAACCTGCTTTTGCATGGTGAACTATTACACCTCGCTGCTGAAAAAATACGCCACACTGGCCGGAAACCGGCGCAAAGTGTTGAAATCGGTGTTGGAAGAGGAGCTTTTCAAGTGGGTCTGGCGGATGGTCAACGGGTTCTTCCTCAGCAAGGACCCTTCCAAGCTCAATTTTCACAATGTGATTCATTCCGGGGGTTTGGAGTACATTCCTCTGGAAAAACAACGGCTTTCCACACCGGAAAAGCTGATGGATATCGGCCAGTTTTTGTTGGGCAAGGCCATGTCTGAATCCCACCTTCGGTTTCCCATCCTGTTTTATTTTGAAACCTATCTTTATTATCTTCAGTATATCGTGCTGTGCGCTTCCAATGACAATTACGCGGAGGCGGTGTTGAAAAAACTTGCCGCACGCAAGCCCGAGGACCCGGTTTCCGACTTGTTGGAGGCCACCGAATATCTGCTGGAAATGAAAGGCAACAGCGGGGAGGGGTTTGGCGATGTGTTGGCCAATGAGGCCCATGATATGGAAAAATTCATCCCTCCGCCGGAAATAGAGTTTCTTTCCCAGTTCAGGGTGTTTTCCCAGGAATCGGTGATGAGTTCCCTGCGGCGGTTTATCCCGGTGCCCTCCAACAACCCCAGTGAACCCCCCAAAAATCTGGCGGTGTTGCTGCTGGCTTTGCGGGCGCTGCCGTTTGCTTCAAGAGCCATGGTGCTGGAAAAAATCCCCGGCCCGTTTTTAAGCATGATTTTAAACCGTTTGAGTCATGCGGGGGATGACGATGCGTGTCACCAATTGGCCAATCATGTGCGGGAGGAAATAGAAGTCCGCAAAAAACGGGGGGAGACCTATTCTCTTCCAACCTTTATGCGGGGCGGCAAAACGGTGGTCACCACCAGCCGCCCGGCTCCGGTCCAAGCGGCTCCTTCTGTGCCCGGTCAGGACCATTTTTTAGATCTGGCCAAACGTCAGGCGGAACTGGCCATGGGGAAACCCGGGGGAGCCGTTGCCCAGCCCGGCGGGGGGGGCAATCCTGCCGGGGGCGGGCAGCCTGCGGCTCCACCCGATCAGTCGGCCGGTCAGCCCGGAGGCGGGGGTGCATCCGGGGGGGTGGCCACCGAGGTGGGGACCGGCAAACCTTTGATGGAGCGGCGCCATGACGGTCCCATTCCTCCGGGGGATAAGCTGATGCTGGAAAGGGTGATTGTGGATTGGAAAGTCCAAATCACCGGGTTGCAGGTGACTTCCATCTCCCCCGCGGATATGGATTTTCTGGTGGGGCCGGACCCCCGTTTTATCGGGCCGCTGGTGTTGTTTGCCATTCAGACCAGTCAGGTGTTTCAA
>JAOUFO010000250.1 GCA_029858165.1 Deltaproteobacteria bacterium
GTGGATAGGTGTCCGCCCGGCGGACAATCCCCAGACGGTCTGCTGTGGGCCGGTCCCAGCCGCGGGTCAGGCGCCATTGCTCCAGTAGCCGATGGAGCTGGTGCCAGGCTTCTTTCAGTTGATGGGGGGAGAAGCGGGTCAGGTCGTCCCGTTCGGTGAACAGGCGTAGCGCCCAGGATTTGCGGAAGGGTGCCCCCCGGCGGCCCAAGGGATGGACACGCCGCAGAATATCCTCCACCCGCCGGGCCTCCTCTTCATTCAGGTGGGTCCGGTTGTTCAGTTGATAGTCAAAATAGAGGGCATACAGGTAGTAATATTCAGGCAGCGTGGCCAGATTGATGACGGTCATGGCGGCCTCCAAAGAAAGGCGGTGCAAGCCCGGCCAAAAGCGGCCTTTGGGCCGCATGCCGGTGCTGAAACCGCTGGACAGGACGCGAAAGAAGTGCAACCTGCCCGGCTAAAGGCGGCCTTTGGGCCGCATGCCGGTGCTGGTTGCCGGACAAGGAACCCCCAAAAGAAAGGCGGTGCAAGCCCGGCCAAAAGCGTCTGCATGGTGGCTGGCTTCAGGTCTGTTTCCAGCCTAATCCCAACCGGGCGGGGGTGTCAAACCTCCTCCCTTTCGGGGGAGGCCAGACCGGGGGAGTGGGCCGGGGCACCCCGGGCAAATCCTCGTTTAGAAGGACTGCGCAAAAAAGTCAGCCAGCCGGAAAGCAGGGGGTTCTCTCCCTGACGGTGGAGTTCGGTCTCCAGCCATTCCATCAATTCCCCCTGGGATTGGCGGCGGCGGCAAAAACTTAAAAAAGCCTGTTTGAGGGGTTTGGTTTGGGCAGGGGTGTGGCCGTTGCGCTTAAGGCCTACCCGGTTTAATCCCACCAGGGTGTTGTCTCCGTTGACCATGGTGTAGGGCAACACATCCTGGGTCACCCGGCTGAGCCCCCCCACCATCACCATGGACCCCACCCGGCAGGCTTGGTGCACCGCCACGCCGCCCCCCAGGTTGGCTCGGTCATCCACCCGCACATGGCCCCCCAGCATCACCCCCGGAGCGGCGATGATATGACTTCCCACCCGGCAGTCGTGGCCGATGTGGGTGTTTACCATGATAAAATTATGGCTGCCCACAATGGTTTCTCCGGTGGCGGTGGAGCCTCGGTGGACCGTGGTGTTTTCTCCAAAAAAATTGGAATCCCCTACCATCAGCCGGGTGGGTTCTCCTTTGTACCCCAGGTCCTGGGGCCATCCCCCCAGGGAGGCTCCCCGCATCAACCGGTTGCCGTCCCCCAAAACCACCGATCCATATAAATAGGTGCCGGCCCCCAGTTGATTGTTCCGTCCCACCACGGCTCCCGATTCCACCACGGCGAAAGGGCCGATGGTGGTTCCCTCCCCAAGTGTAACCCCCTCGCCGATGACGGCAGTGGGATGCAGACTGACAACCATCTGACCTCTGAAAAGTGAACAATCTGATTGAGAAAGCCCTGCGGCGTTCAGAAATTGCCGAACTTGGCTTCATCCAGTTCAATTTGGGTGTTGGGGGAAATCATTTGTCCTGACCCGGTTGGCTTCTGGTTTTCCCTGGATACCGCCTTGACGGCTTGGGAAACACGGCTTTTTTTCACATGGAAGTGATCCAGTTTTTCTCCCATCACCGAAAGTTGACCCGCGATGTTTTCAAACGCGTTCAGCCAGGACATGGCGTTGTTGGTGTTGTCGTGGGTCACTTTTTCAATCTGGCGGAGAGCATTGTTGATTTGGGCGATGCCGTTGGCCTGGGATTTGGACGCGGAGGCGATTTCGCTCATCAGATTGGAAGCATCGGATATTTCCTCCACAATCCGGTTGAGCACCAAGGCGGTTTTCTGGGCGGTGTCCGATCCGTTTTGTACTTTTAGCACAGAATTTTCAATCAATTCGGCGGTTTCCTTGGCGGCTTCGGCGCTTCTGGCCGCCAGGGAGCGCACTTCATCGGCCACCACGGCGAACCCTTTGCCGTGTTTTCCCGCCCGGCCGGATTCCACGGCGGCGTTTAGAGCCAGCAGGTTGGTCTGAAAGGCGATTTCGTCAATTACTTTGATGATCTGCTGGATGGATTCCGCCGATTCGGTGATCTGGTTCATGGCCATGACCATTTCGGTCATCCGGTTGTTGCCCGCCTGGGCCTCATTTAAGGCTGTCTGGGCTTTGTTGCTGGCCATTCGGGCGTTTTCGGCGTTGTTTTTGGTTTGGTTGGTCAGGTCCATCATGGATGAACTGATTTCCTGGATGGAGGAGGCCTGAGCCTCCGACCCGGAGGAAATGGAAGAGCTCAGCCCATAAATGTTCATGGAATCCACGGTGATTTTTTCGGAGACTTTTCTTAAATCCCGGATCACATCGCTGAGGCTGTTGTTGGTTTTTTCCAGCCCTTCTCTTACGGGGCCGGTGGCCACGAAGGTGAGGTCTCCCTGGGCCAGTTTTTCAAAGGCGGCCATGATTTCGTGTTGCAGATTATCGGCAAAATCATCCAGGGCGTTGCCGATCTGTCCTATTTCGTCCCCCCGGCCCAGTCTCAACCGGTTGTCCAGGTTTCCGTGGTTTAATTCTTCAATCATTCCCACCAGTCTTTTCATGGGCCGTGTGATGTTTAACACAATCATCCAACTGATAAACAGTCCCAGGCCGATGGCGGCCAGCCCTCCCATCACCACTCTGGACCGGAAGAGGTCCAGGCTGGCCATAATCCCCACAATCCCGGAGGCCTCCCGGGCGTGGTAATCCCGGGTCAGGTCGTCCAGTCGGCTGAGCAGCCGATCATAGGATTGGTCAAAAGTCCCTTTGAATTTGTTTCCCTCCCCGGCCCCCTTGGCCAGATAGGTTTCGGTCATGGTTTTTCCGGTGTCAAACAGGGAAGTGTATTCTTTTTCCAAATTCCGGATGACTTCTATGTCTTCCATCTCCTCTCCCGGTTCGTGCATTTCCCGCAACCGGGCAGAGGCCCTTAGAAAGGTTTTTTTTCTTTCCTCGGCCAGATTGATTTTCACCGGGTTTTTGGTCATCACCGCCTCGGCAAAGGCCAGCCGGGTCTGAAAAAGTTCACTTGCAAGCCGCTTGGAGTTGGCCACAAACTCGGTTTCTCCCGCCGCCACGGCGCTGGTCTGCCCTTCCAATTGGCTGAACAGATACCAGGTGGCCGTCGGCATGGCTGCGATCATCATCAGCAAAAAACCGAACCCCAGATAAATTTTGGTTTTGATTTGAATGTGATTTAAAATGGAACCCATATTCCCCTCATTGAATTGGAGCGCGTCAGGATTTGCCTGTCACATCCTTATTCTGGTGAATCACCGGTGTTGTCTGATCCATCCACCCTGTCATTCCCCCGGGCCACGGGTGTTCCGGCGGCGGAATGAAAATCTGTAAAATGCAATTTCCCTTTTATCCTTGGAAATTAGGTCAATCCACCGGATAAAGCAAGGCAAACCTTGCTTCGGCCCCCCGAATCGGGGGAACCGGGGGGTGGAGGAGGCCATGAGAGG
>JAOUFO010000251.1 GCA_029858165.1 Deltaproteobacteria bacterium
GCCGATTTTCACAAATACCGGCAAATTTATTCAGAGGCCGGGTTTTGGGAAAAAGTGACCCGTTTTGGGGGAACCGCCGGCAAACAACTGATTCTCACCGCCCTGAAACTTTATTTTTCAACCCATACCGCCAAAACCCCGTTTTGGGTAAAAGGGTTGGTGGTAGGGGCCCTGGGATACTTTATCGCCCCCCTGGATGGCGTGCCGGATTTCCTGCCCGGATTGGGGTTTGCGGATGACATGGCCGTGTTGTGGGCCGTGGCAGGGGCTGTCTCGGCCTATATTCCCCCCCAGGCCAAGGAACAGGCGGCCGAAAAATGGCGGGAATGGTTCGGGGATTGATCCATCAGGAAACAGGAAAAACCCCGGCTTTAAATCGGTTTCCTTTGATTGCGGGGTGGGTTAAGCTACGCAGGAAAAACCGCCGGAGACTTCGTCTCCGCGGCAAACCCCCTTTTTTCCGCAGGTGGATGATGAGCAATTTTAAAAACACCCCGATCCCCGTCCAAAATTCCACCCAGTTGAAAAAGCTGTTTGATTCCTATTGGGAGATATTGCTGAACGCCAGGGTGGAACACCCCAGCCGGGTCCAACAGGACCTGATGACCTGGCGCCGGGGGTCGGCCCAGATGGTGTTGAGAGTCAATCCCACCCTGGGCAATGTAACCATCTACTCGGTGCTGGTTTCCGGGGTGGATCCCACCGAAAAACTGTACCGGTACCTGCTGGCCTACAACAGCCTGCAACGGAAAGAATGTATGGGATTGGCGGAAAAAAACGGGACGTTTTCGGTGGTGATGAAATACACATTGGAATTGGAACTGGGGCTGCCCAGTGTCATCCAGCGCCATGTGTTTCAATTGCAGGAGATTGCCGATGATCTGGATACAGAACTGGCCGAAATGTTTGGGGGAAGCCTCCATTACAACGATTGGAACAAGATGTCCCAATCGGATGTGGACACCCTGATCGGGGACCTGTTCGGCTGACCCACCCTTCCCGCCCCCTTGGCCATCCGCCGGTCAGGTGTTTTGGGAGGTAATCGGCCCGGATTCATCGGGACGGGTCACCTCGCTGATTCTCACCCCGTAACGCTCGTTGACCACCACCACCTCGCCCCGCGCCATCAGCCTTCCGGAAATGGTGATGTCCATCGGCTCACCCACCACCTTGTTGAATTCCACCACTTTATTCTGATGCAGAGCCAGGATTTCCCGCACGCTCAACCGGGTCTGGCCTATTTCCACGCTCAGCCTTAAAGGAACATCCTGGATAAACTCAATTCTGTGGTATGGGATGTCCCCTTCATCCTCGGTAAACCCCCTGGCGGCGGACCGGGGGCTGGGGGATTTTTTGGATTTTTTGGTGGCAAGAACCGTGTAAAGCTCCTCGTCCTCATTTAAGGCCGCCTCATCCGGATTTGCGAATTCTTCTGCCATGGCTGGCTCCTGTGGGTGGGTTTGGGGTACTGTCCCTTATTTTATATCAAATTGCATACCAAAATAAAACTTTGCTGTTATTCCGCTGTCCCTTTCAGGCGGATTTCCCCCCACCGGCCCCGGTGGAACCGCAGAAACATCACCCCCCCCAACACCATCAGATAGGCCAACAACCCCAGCCAGGCGCCGATCAGCCCCGGATCAACCCTTTGGGACAACACCCAGGCCGCCGGATACATCACCCCCGCAACAGCGGCCAGGATGACCAACAGCGGGACCAGGGTGTCTCCCGCCCCGCTTAAGGCCGAACGCATGATAATATCCAGCCCGTCAAACACCTCCAGCACCGCCAGCACCTTGAACAACCCGCCGCACAAGCCAATCACCTTTTCATCCGCGGTGAACACCCCGGCAATCTCCTCCCCAAAAAACCACAGGGGCAAAGCCATCAACCCCATGTACCCCATCCCCAGCACCAAGGCCCGCAACCCCGCCCGGCGGGCCGTCTGGGGGGCACCCATCCCCAGATAGCGCCCCACATAACTGGAAGCCCCGATTCCCACCGCCGCCGCCGGAAGAAACAGCAGGTGGATCACCGTGACTCCGATGTTGCTGGCCGCCAGGGATTGGGGTCCCAGCCGCCCCACGATGGCGGTAAATCCGGTAAAAGCCACCACCCACACAAAATCCCCCAGCCCCTGGGGCAGCCCCACCCGCAAAATGGTTTTTAACAGGGCTCCATCGGGCCGGGCCAGAATCACCAGCCCCAACCGGACACGCATGACCGAAAAAAACAGCCCTCCCGCCATCACCACGGCCCCCGCCCCCTGGGCAATCACCGTGGCCAGCCCGCTGCCTCCAATCCCCATGGCGGGCAGCCCCCCATGGCCAAAGATCAACAGCCAGTCCAACCAAATGTTCAACCCCACCGTCCCCCATTGAACCAGCATGGGAAACCGGGAATTCCCCAAGGACTGATACACAGAGCTGTACAACACCAGCAACAAAAAGAAGAAAACCTCCCACACCCGGTAGGAAAGATAAGCCTCACCCAAGGAGGTGACTTCCGGGCCGAAATGGCCCGCCCGGGCCAACAGCGGAAACCCCAGGGCCGCCCCCAACATCAAGGGGACGGCCCCCAGGGCCACCCATTGGTACTGGGCCACAATGGGGCCGATTCGCTCCAACCGTCCGGCCCCCGCCTGCCGGGCGATAAACGCCATGGAATTACGCATCACCCCCAAAAACAGCACCATTCCGGCAAAATAATACAGTGCCGCCACCCCGATGGCGGCCAGGGGATGGGTACCCAGACGGCCCACAAAAGCGGTGTCCACCAGGGTATGCACCCCGGAGGTGAACATTCCCGCCATCAAAGGCAGGGTGAACCGAAACACCTCCCCATAGCCCGGAGGGGGAGGGGAAAGGCCATCATGGACCGGGGAAGGGTTGGGGATCATGGTTTCAGCTTTAAAAACCTGGGGGAACCTGGGATGAAACCCCCTGTGCAGGATAACATTTTATGGCGGGTGTCGGCAGAGGGGTATGATTTCATGAAACATTTCAGGTAAAAAAAAAGTGTATGGCGCAAAATAGAAATTTACTTGCCGGGAATGGAGAAAGGACGGTATATTTTATCATCTCGTTTGGCGGTCCGTATCTTTCAAAAACCGGTAAAAACCGCTTTCTGTCAGACCTGCGCCATTGAAGAAAACAAGCACATAAGAAAACCATGGGGCCGGATTTTCTCTCCTGTCGGTTCTTTCGCGAGCCGCTTATTGACTTGATTTCCAATCGCCGAACGGGTTACACCTAGGCATCCGATTTCCGGATAATCCTAAAACAATTCCGATTCCAAGGAGATTTACATGAACAAGTTTATCAGCAACATTCTGTTGGCCCTCGTCGTTTCCGGTCTGGTGTTCGCCGCCGGTTGCAAGAAGCAGGAAGAAGCCGCTGATGCCGCCGCTCCCGCCGCTGATGCCGCCGCTCCCGCCGCTGATGCCGCCGCTCCCGCCGCCGAGTAATTTGTAAAGGCGTTAGCCTTATTCAAATCGGACCC
>JAOUFO010000013.1 GCA_029858165.1 Deltaproteobacteria bacterium
AATTAAGCCGCTGAGGAGTTTTCCAAAGAATCTTCCCACGGCCCTCCCGATGGAAATCCGGTTGCCGTTCACGTCGGTCACTTTCATTCCCAAAGCCATTTTCCCCAGGGTGGCCTGCTTGGCGGAGCTTTCCATTCCTGCAAAGTAAATCAGGTCAATCAGCAGGGTAAGGCCGTAATAGGCGGGCATGGCGGCCATGGCTGCTTCAGGATTTTCGGCAATGGCTTCCGTTGAAGGCATTAAAAAATAGGAAACCACCAGGGTGGGAATCAAAAGCACAAAACCATCAATAATATAAGCCACCACTCGTTTCCAAAACCCGCCGTATTGGGAAGCACTCATGTTGTTCTCCGTTTTGTTTGTAGTGGATTTTGAGGGATCGGCCCATCGTTTTGGGGTGATCCCCGCTGGTTATCCAAGAGGGGGGAAAATTTTTGCCTCTTTTTGCCAACGCTCGTTGCGCAGGCCGGACTGCTGTTGCCTTTTTAAATCAACCGGCCCCTGAACACAAGGGGAATCCTGTTCCAGACCATCGCTTTTCCCCCGGACAGGGAGCGCCAGCCCCGCCACAAGGGGGGAAGAATGATTGTTAAAAAGTGGAAAAGGCAAGGACACCCGGTGGGGAGAAAAAAAATAGCAGGGAGACAAATCTCTTGGGGGGAAGAGACAAGCCTGCCCTGCTATTTTCAGTGCGGGTATATTCAGTCCTGAATTTGCTGCTTTAGGCCGGAAGGCGCAACCGCTGTTTGTCCGGCCCGGGCATCGGCATACAGGCAAAAGCGGGGGGGAATTCTCCCCCTAGGGGGGAAGGGCATTCATTCGGCCCCCGCCTTTGCTTGTAAACCGATACCTTTTGACCCCCGTTGTGTTACAGTTTTCCTGTACCGGATTCGGCCGAAAAATGGCTGGCCCGGGTTCCGGCTGAAAATTTCCTGCGAAAAAAAGTGCGGGGACTCTATGTTGCTCCTTGGGGGGGGTGAACAACAAAGACTTCCCCGCACGATTGTCTTGAATCCTTCAGTCCTTTTACCGGTTGTCTTGCGAGTGGTACCCGGTGAACTTTTGGATAAGTCTTTAAATATGACCTACGCAATTTTTGATGGGTTGGTTCCGTTTCCCTTCCTTGGGATGGGTTTACCCGAATTATTTGGTCGGTAAGCATGCCTTTCCTTGCCTTCCCTGGAACCCCTCATCTGAATTGAGCTTACCGGGGAGTTTGCTGTAAAGCAGTGACCTAAAACCCAATTTCTTGACTTGCGGCACAAATATCGCCCTTAAAGACCTTGAATTTTGCCTGGGGAAAAGGGTAACAATGGATAAATGCCGTCAGTAATCCAACCTGTTTTATGAAGGGATCGGGGGAAATGGGAAGTCATTGCACGGAATCCATCCTGACCACCCGGGTGTTGGCGCGGGCCGCCCAACGGCAGGGAGTGGACCCAAAGGAATTGCTGGGGGTGGTGGGGCTTGCTCCGGATATTTTGGAGGACCCTCAGGCCCGGATTTCCTGCTGGATGACCAAAAAACTGTTTGAAACCGCCGCCCGGATGACCGGCAACCCGGCGTTGGGATTATCCGTGGCGGAAGAGGTATCCGCGGAATCGCTGGATGTGGTGGGCTTCATTTTTTTGTACAGTGCCACCATGGGGGATGCCATCCGCAAGATCGCCCGTTATTACCGGTTGTTGAGCGATGTGGTGGCCATTCGGCTGTATAACGATGGGGGGCAGGCCACGGTGACGGTGGTCAGTTATCTGCCGGACAGGCCCTTGCCTCCCCAATCGGTGGAGGCCGTGCTGGCCATGTTTGTGGGGCTGTTGCGCCAGGGGTTGGGGTTTGATTTCCCTTTGAAAAAAGCATTGTTTCAGCACGACACTCCCGAGGATTCCGAACCCCACCAACGGTTTTTCAAATGCCCGGTGATGTTCAATCAGCCGGTCAATTCTATAGAATTTGATGGAACCCTGTTGGCCCAGCCCATGGTCCGGCAGGACCCGGTCCTGGCGGCCCTGCTCCAACGGCATGCGGAAATGATTCAAAACGGCCTGCCTCCAACCGATAAACTGGCCGATTATGTCCGGGTGGAGATTTCCGCCGGTTTGGCCAACGGCGAACCTACCATGTCTGAAGTCGCTGGGAGCCTGGGGATCAAGCCCCGCAGTCTGCAACACCGGCTGAAGGAGGAAAACACCACCTTTCAGGAGGTGCTGGACAGTCTGCGCCAGGAATTGGCCATGAAGTTTCTGCTGGAAAAAGGGATGGCGGTCAGCGATGTGGCCTTTCTGCTTGGGTTTTCCGAACCCAGCCCTTTCCATCGGGCTTTTCGCCGCTGGACCGGCAAATCCCCCTCGGAATTCAGGGAACAATGGCGGGTGGCCACACAGAGATAAAAGAAAGACCACAGAGAAAAGCCCCCGACCCCGCCCAAAAAAAACCTTGCGGGGGAGCGTACCCCCCCGCACCCCCCATTTACGGATTTTTGAAGAAAATGCGAGCAGGAAAGAACGGCCGGATGGCCGTTAAGACAAGGGCCTGGGAGGCCAGGAACCCCATTCCTGCTTGGGATTGGGAATTTCCAGGAGGCCGCACATAGCCACCTGGGCTGAATGGATGAATTCCCCGTAGGGCTCATCGCTGTCTATCACCAGATCCCATTTCTCCGGATGATTCCGCATCAGGTTGTCCATGAATTCCTGGCCCGGATGGGGAGGATTCAGGTAGCGGAGTCCAATCCGTCGCCGCCGGATATCCGCCGGTGCGGTCAGGTGAACCAGTTTGGCCCCCAAAGCCCGGCAGTATTCCAGTTCGTGGGGGGTCATCACACCGGTGATCACAATCCGGTGATGGCTGTTCTGGGCCACCACCTGTTTCAACCGTTTGTGAAATGACCTCAACCAATGGGATTTATCCTGGCGGGCCATATGCAGGCGGTAATTCAGGTAATCCCGATAGTCTTCGTTGGAGAGTTTTTTTCCTCCGTGCCTGTATTCCATTTCTTTCCTGGGTTGAGAATCCATACTCATTTCCAGGGCGTTGAATTTATTGCACAACATGTGGGCAACGGTGGTTGTTCCCGCTCCGGGCGCACCGGTGACGGCCACCAGCTTGATGGTTTGGGCCTGGGGGGACCCCTGCGGCGCAAGGGATATAACCCGGTTTACATGTGCCATTGGATGCCTCTCGCAACCAATCAAAACGATCGGACGGAATCCCGAACTCTGTGGCTTTTAGACCACCGGGTGCGGGCCGCCTGGGCAAACCGGTCTATCCATTCCATGGCCAACCGGTTTATTTCCTCAGTGGATTCAGCCTGGGCCAGCCTTACATACCGCTGGATATGGCTGCGTTGAATCTGAAGGAACAAGGCCTCATCGTTTTTCTGTTTCATGGATAACTCCCATCCAGGGGGTTGTGCAGGCCGCCGGGTTTTCTGTGTCTGATTCCGGCTGTCCTGACGGCTTTCTACCCATTAGAGAAGCAATAATCATTCCCCCAATGCCCGGTCCTGCATGCCGTTCTGTTCCGATTCACATTGAAAACCCCCGGCGCCTGGGGTAGGCTGGAAATAGACCCTCCGGGCTGATTCTGGGCCCATTCGTTTCTGGCTCACACATCCATCCGGACACCATGAAAACAAGGGAAAAAAGGGATAAAACCTATTTTCGCATCACTTTTACCAATGAAACCTCCCAGGAGGAGGAGTTGTATCAGGTGAGCGCCAGAAATGTTTCCGCCTCCGACATGTACGGTTTGGTGGAAATATCGGAATTCATCTTTCCCGAAAACAAGCTGATCCATTCTCCTGGAGAAGAGCGCATCCGCAGAGAATTCCAGTCCATCAACCGAACCTGGATCCCCTACCACGCCATCATCCGCATTGATGAAATCAACGATTCCACCGTTACCGAACTGAAGGTGGTTGGATTTGACTCCCAGCGCCGTGGTTCCAAAGAGATTACCCCGCCTTTGAAAAAATCCTGACCCGCCCCTTCGGCGTCGGTTTTGGTAGGCGGGGTGTTCCCCCGCTGTTTTTTTGGGTTTCCCTTCACAAAGCCAAGGGGTTGTGATAGAAATTGAAATTGACCACGTCCGGGCGCCTTTCAAGGGTAAAATCCGGTCGCGGCCGGTTTTATTTCAGGCTCCCGTAGTTAAACTGGATATAACGGTGGATTGCGATTCCGCTATTGTGGGTTCAAGCCCTGCCGGGAGCATTGAGGATCATGGAAGGCCAGGCAAAAAAAAAAGCCCTCTGCATTGCAGAGGGCTTTTTTTTTAATGCGGGGCGGGGGTGCGGCGGAGGGTTATTCCCCCGGTGAGGCGGCGTCTTTGCTGTCCACCAGGATCATGTGGGGGATGGACACAAACTTTTGCTGGCCTTCCGGTGCCATGCCGCACAGCATCTGGCTCAGACCGCCATCCATCACCACACCGGGTTTGGCACCCCCGCCCATGTGGTAAATGGCCGATTGACCTCCGGCCCGCCATTGGTCCGGCACCGACATGGTCCGGGGAGCCATCACCACCGTCACCGTCACTTCCCGGCTCCAGCCGTAGGTTTCACCCCGTTTGTCCAGCGGAGGCTGGTGGATATTCAGTTTGGCGTAGGATACATCCCCCCAGAATTGATCCAGGGTTTTGCAGGAATACTTTTTAAGGGCAGACATGGCCTTGGCGATGATCTCCTGATCCTGACCTGAAAGTTGGGCTTCCATCACATAACCTCCCAGGGCCTGTTGATCCATTTTTTCCACACGCACCAACACAAACAGGACAAACATGGATATGGCGAAGGCGATGATGAATCCGGGGATCAGACGGGCCAGCAGGTTAAAATTCCTCCGGGAGCCGAACCAATACCACAAACCCCACACACTGAACAAAATTGTGAAAAACCAAAACCATTTCATGGAAATACTCCTTTAAAAGATATGTGAACAACGGTCCGAGACCTCTGCATAACTGCCAAAAGCTCCCGTTTTGATAAAAAAGCGGGGGTTTGGGGTTCCTGTCCAGCGTTTACAGCACCGCCATCCGCCTTGCGGCGGCTTAGGGCGGGCTTCAACGCCTTTCTTTTAGGGCCGCAGGCCTCCAATCAGTTCAACCCCCTTCCCTTTGGGAAGGGGGCAGGGGGATGGGAAAAAACGAGCTATGCAGAGGCCTCGGTCCAAAACCCCGGTTTGGGTTTTCAACTTCGTTCATCAAAGGGAGGTGCGGTGGGGCTGCTCCCCCGCACGTTTTTATGAAGAATCTTGCAGAGCCTTGATTTTTGGGGCTTTGCCCCAAACCCCACAAGGGAACCTGGTTCCCTTGACCCTGTTTACGGTTTCTGCTTCCTCCATAAAAGGGGGGTGCGGGGGCTTGCCCTCCCATGCTTTTTTTTTCAGAAGGCCCTCTTTTGTGAAAAGCCGGGATAGGATAAGGTCCCTGGGTTGACGGTATAGCTTAACCTTGTTTGTTCATGCTGTAAAATCCAACATTGATGAGGGCAGGAACCTCCCATGCAGAATCTGTTTAAAAAAGTATTGTCGGCCAGGGTGTATGATGTGGCGGTGGTTACCCCCCTGGACCGGGCCGAAACCTTAAGCACCCAGTTGGGCAACCATATCTTCTTAAAGCGGGAGGACCTCCAGCCCACGTTTTCCTTTAAAATCCGGGGGGCGGCCAACAAGGTGGCCGGCCTCAACGAGGCCCAGCGCAAGGCCGGGGTTATTTGCGCGTCGGCGGGCAATCATGCCCAGGGAGTGGCCATTTCGGCCCGCCATTTCGGGCTGAAGGCCAGGGTGGTGATGCCGGTCACCACCCCCCAGATCAAGGTGGATTCAGTCAAACGGCTGGGGGGGGAGGTGATTTTGAAAGGCGACAGCTATTCGGAAGCCCAGGCCTATTGCGATCAACTGGTGGCCGAAACCGGGGGAACCTTCATTCATCCGTTTGACGATGAGGATGTGATCGCGGGCCAGGGGACCATTGCCCATGAATTGTTGCAAACCAACATGCGGATAGACGCGGTGTTTGTGCCGGTGGGGGGGGGCGGGCTGATATCCGGGATTGCCAGTTTTTTAAAGGAAATATCCCCCCAAACCCTGGTGATCGGGGTGGAACCGGAGGATTCCGACGCCATGACCCGCTCGGTAAAAAAAGGGAAACGGATCAAACTGGCCGAGGTGGGTCTTTTTGCCGACGGCGTGGCGGTGCAGGAGGTGGGAAAGCTCACCTTTAAAATGGCGCAACACTATGTGGATGATTTCGTGACGGTTTCCACCGATGAAATCTGCTCGGGGATCAAAGCGGTGTATCAGGATACCCGCGCCATTTTAGAGCCTTCCGGCGCCCTGGCGGTGGCCGGGCTGCGCAAGTATCTGCAAACCCATCCCATGTCCGGCAAAAACCTGGTGGCGATCAATTCCGGGGCCAACATGAACTTTGAACGGCTGCAATTTGTGGCGGAACGCACCCTGGTGGGAGAAAAACAGGAGGCCTTGTTTGCCGTCACCATCCCGGAGCGGCCCAGAGCCTTGCGGCAATTGTGCGAACTGGTCATCCAGGACCGCAACATCACCGAGCTTCATTATCGCTTGAGCGGACGGGATGATGCCCATATCTTTGTGGGGGTGGCCATCAAAAGCGGGGTGGAGGCCGACTCTCTCAGCCAGACCCTGGACCGCCACGGCTTTAAAAACCTGGACCTGACCGCCAACGAACTGGCCAAAACCCATCTGCGCCACATGGTGGGAGGCAAAACCGCCCACGCGTTTGATGAGGTGGTGTACCGCTTTGAATTCCCCGAACGGCCCAACGCCCTGGGGAATTTTCTGAAAATCATGGGGGAAAACTGGAACATTTCCCTGTTCCATTACCGATCCCACGGCGGGGATTTTGGCCGGGTGCTGGTGGGGTTTGAAATCCCCCCCAAGGACAAAAAACAATTCCGGGAGTTTCTCACCAATATCCGCTACCGCTATGTGGAAGAAACCCAGAACCCGGCCTACCATTTGTTTTTATAATCCAAAGGCGGCCCCCCGCACCTCCTTTGGGGGAGGCGGATGATAATTTTCCCTTTCACCCATCCGGTACATAAGGGTAGGATATAAATCCTTATCCCTGATGAGGGATACCCCTGAACTCATTGGTATGGAGAACACTGTGGATACAAAGATGGAACAGATTCAAACGGGAGCGGTTTCCCTTAGGGGGATCGGTATCGCCCTGTTGATGGCAATGCTGTTTGGCGGGATGGTGGTGGCGGAGTACGGGTTGGACGGGGTGGTGCCGGGCGCCCACGACGGGATGCACGATTACCGCCATGCCAACGGGATGCCATGCCATTAGCCCCCCGGAAACCCCTGACAGACTTTTTTTTACGGGGGGCCTGGGTGGGCATTTTGTGGGGGTGGGCCACCCTGGGGATAAACGCCTTGACGGGGGCATTCGTCACCGAACACCCTTTGGCCTCCAATTTGGTGATGTTTGGGGCGGGGGGGTTGCTGACCGGCATGTTTGTGGCCGGATTGATGGGTTTGCTGGGTGAACGCAGGGTTTACGGCAGCCTGTGGCTGACCGCCCTGGCTCTTTCGGCAGGAACCTGGCTGGCTCTGAGGTTGGCCGGAGTGGCGCTTACCTTCTCTGATCCCCGCCGCTATCACCCCGATGGACCCCAGTCGGCCCAAGGGTTGGCCCTGGCGTTGGGGCTGGGGGTGATGCTGGCCGCCGCCACCCGCTTTTTTCCCCCCTGCAAGCGCTATTAAACCGCAGGCAACCCCCATCCCCGCCGGGTTCGGCAGGCGCGCCAAATCCACCCCCCAAGGATCGTTTGAGCCAAAAACCCCCCTCCTCCTCCGCTATAAAGGTAACAGCAGATAAGTTTGCCCGGTTGCGCCGGGAGCTGGACCTGCACGTGGTTGGCCACGAGGCCGTCAAGGAGGCCCTGTTGTTGGGGCTGGTGGCCAGAGAGCATATTTATATTGAAGGGCCGCCGGGCATTGCCAAAACCCTGCTGGCAGAAACCGCATCGGAGGCGGCCAACCTGGGCTTTTACTTTTACCAGTTCCACCGGGATACCCGGCTGGCGGAACTGGTGGGGGATGTGGTGATTCAGCGGGAGACCGGACCGGACGGGGGGGAGGTGATCCGCCAGACGGTGCTGAAAGGGGGGATTCTTACCGCCGAAGTGTGCGTGTTGGATGATTTGTCCCGTGCTCCGGGAGAGGCATTAAATGTGTTGCTGCGCCTGTTGAACGAACGGAAATACCATGCGGAGCGGATTCCTCTGTTGACGGCCATCGCCACCAGCAACCCGGCTCTGGATGATTACTACAACGAACCCCTGGACCCGGCCAATCTGGACCGCTTTACCCTGCAATTGCGCGCTGACGGGCTGATTCACGAAAACCGGTGGGCCGATGTGGAAAAGGTGATCAACCTGTTCGCCGGAACCGGCGGGGCCGCCATCCCCAAAACCACCGATCTGCTTTGCCGTGAGGATTTTGACCAGGCCGCCCGGCTGATGGATGGGGTGCTGGTGCCGGAAAACACCAAGCTGGGTTTGCTGCATCTGTTGAACCGGTGGGTAAACAAATACAAGCTGGAGCCTTCCAATTCCCTGATCACGGACCGCACATTTTTGGTAAAAGGGGTAAAAATCATGAAGGCTGCGGCTTTGCTGGATGGCCGCCACACCGTGGTTCCTGAGGATTTGCACATTCTGCGTCACCTGACCACCTTCCGCCTGCCGCCGGAGGTCCACAATGAGATGGAATCCATCGTCACCGACACCCTGAACAGCCTTTAAATCCGTGCCCCGGCAGTCATCCCTGCCGGGGCCAAAAGGGAAACAGTGGAAATTGAGGGGGAAAACTGCTATGATTTCATCACAAGGGGAAAACACCCAGCCTTACCCTCCTGATCAATCCTTCATCCCCACATTCATCCTCATGGCCAACGTGCAAAACCCCAAAAACAAAGCCGAAAAAACATCCGGGAAATCGTTGGAAAAGAAACCCAAATCCCCCAAATCGTCCTCCACCACCGGGGAGAAAGAAAACCCTTTGGTGGGAGCCCTGCGGCGGGGGGCCGAAAACCTGGTGTCCTTTACCCGGGGAGCCATATCCCCCGCGAAAGCAGGAGGGCCTGGCAAAAACATTCGGGATTTTATCTCCCGCACCACCGATGCCCTGACCGAAAAAACCATGGAAACCACCCAGGCGGTCAAACTGCGGATGGCCATTCTGGAAATAGAACACCACCTGAACCGGCTGTACCCGGATATTGGCAAAACCACTTACGACCTGTGGGCATCCAAACAAACCCCCCTGCTGGACAACCCGGATCTGAAAAGCAAAATAGAAATGGTCCAAACCTACCGTCAGCGGCTGGATGCCCTGAAGAAGGAACTCCAAAAGGAAGAATCCAGGCCGGATTAATGGCTCCGGGCAAAATGGAGCAGATGCTCCCATTTTCCCCGTTTGCCGTAGTTCTGTTTTTCCTGGGGGGCGAACGTCTCCCGCCGGACCGATGCACGGGAAAGCTGCTCCCACCCCCACAGGCGGGCCAAAGGGGCAAACGCCTGGGCGCTATCCACTCCGCGGCCTCCCTCCAGCCAGTCCCCCACCACCAAAAACACCTGACCTCCGGGCTTTACCACCCGGCTGAAGGTGACCCACACATCCTGCCAGAAGGCCTCCCAATCCTCCCCCGCCGGGGCGGAACCGGAAAGCCAATCCCGGCGGGAGCCGATTTCTCCAGCCTCCAAAGGGTTGCTGTCCAGACCCAGCCAATCCATCCGCAGCCGGTGGTGGGCCGCATAATCATAGGTTCCCGGATAGGGGGGGGAGGTGAGAACGCAATCGGCACAACCCCAATCGGTTGAGGGCAGCAGGCGGGCGTTTTCCTGGGTGAGGGCCACCCGGGGGGCGGGCCGGGGCAGCCTGTCCGCCAAAGCCGCCTGGGCTTTGGCCAGTTCGCCGCATTTGGCCTCCATAAACCGGCTGACCGCCCCTTTGGGATAATTTACCGGACCCTCCTGGTGACTGGTATCGGACCGCAGGTTGGAAAACTTCACCACCAGACTGGAAAACACTGCCCGCAGGCTTTGCCGTTGGGGGCCTTCCTTTAAATCGTTGATCAGCCGGATCCATTGGATCATTTCCGCCAACAGGTGGGGCTGGTAAAACGGGGCCGCTTTGTCCAACCCCGGCAGCCGGACCCGGGGACCCCGTCTGGCCCCTTTCAGTTCCCCCACCTGGACTGCCAGGGATTCCACCTGCTCCATCAATTGTTGTACCTGGGCCGGGGTGCGGGGGCGGGTGCGCTCGCGGGCCACCAGCACGGCCACCGGGTTCAGGTCGTTTCCCAGGCTGTCCATCCCCAGCAGCATGGACTCCACCAGGGTGGTGCCCCCCCCCATAAAGGGGTCCAACACCACAAACCGGGAAGGGGGCAGTCCGTCCGGTTCCTTTTTTGGCCGGGGGAGGGTGTCTTGGATGTATTTCAGGACCACTCTGGGAAGGTTGGGGTGGAACCGCCCTGGATAGGAATGAAAGCTGTGGGTCAGGGTGTATCCGGGTTGGGCCGGAACCCACAGGGCCTGGGTCAGCATTTCTCCCAGAGGCCCCTGGGAGGTGGTATCCAGATTTTTCTGGGAAAAACTTCGGCGTTGGCGGGGAGAGGGGTTGGTTGCCTCTTTGGCCGGTGCCTTGCCGGGTTGAAAAGATTTTTTCCCGGTTTTGCGGGGAGGAACAGCCATTTGAAAAACCCCAAAGAGAAGTGCAACCAGCCAGCCAACGGCGTTTGGAGCCGACAGGCGACACAACGCAGGGCTACGCTGGTTGCCGGACAGGAACCCCAAAGAGAAAGGCGGTGAACCCCGCCCCAAGCCGCCGCAAGGCGGATGGCGGTGGTGATTGAACTTCTTCCGGGGTTTATTTTTTTTCCAGGACTTCCTGGATGCACCGCAGCAGGTCCGTGGGGCGGTAGGGTTTTGGCAGAAATCCGGTCATCCCGATTTTGGTCATTTCCCCCACCGAATCGGATTCGCTGTAGCCGCTGGTCAACACCACCCGTGCCTGGGGGTTTTTCAGGCGGATTTCCCGCAACACCTCTTCTCCGTTAAGGTAGGGCATGGTCATATCCAGCAACACCAGGTCTATATCCTGATGGCAGCGGTTGTAGACATCCACCCCTTCCCGTCCGTCCTCGGCCACGATAACTGTATAGCCGAATTTTTCCAGGGCCATCCGGTTGACGGTGCGAACCGACTCTTCATCTTCCACCACCAGAATGGTGGCATTGCCCATCAAGGGGGATTGTTCTGACATGGATTCTCCGCCGACTGGTTCTGGGGTGATGAGGGATGCGGGAAACATGACCAAAAAAGTTGTGCCCTCCCCGGGGCGGCTGGTCACCTTTACCGCACCCTGGTGGCCTCGGATAATACCAAGAACTGCGGCCAACCCCAAGCCCCTTCCGGTAAATTTGGTGGTGAAAAAGGGGTCAAAAATTTTCTGGACGGTCTCCGGAGACATGCCGCAACCGGTATCCTCCACCTGTAAAAACGAGTAAGTGCCTTCCTGAAGGTGTTCATTCAGGTAGGTGGTGTCCAACAAAGCCCGGTCGGCGAACATTTCTCCGGCGGTCACGGTAACGGCACCGGGAGCCTCCTCAAGAGCCTCCGAGGCGTTGATGACCAGATTGAGAATGATCTGTCTTATCTGGGATGTATCGGCCATGATCGGAGGAATGCCGCCGGTAAGCCGGGTGGTGAACAATGCTTTTTTGGAAATCACGGTTTTCAGCAGGTGAATCATTTCCTCCACCGACTGACTGAGGTCCAAAAGAGTGATGTTGAAGCGGCCCTGGCCGGAATAGGCCAGCATCTGATTGGTGAGTTCAGCAGCCTGCCAGGCTGTGGTTTGCAATTGGTGAATATGCTCCCTGGGGAGGGACCCTTCCGGCAGATCAAACAGGGCCAGATCCGCCAGCCCCAAAATGGATACCAGCATGTTGTTGAAATCGTGGGCAATCCCTCCGGCCATCAACCCCAGGCTTTCCAGCCGCTGGGCACTTTCCATCTGTTTTTCCAGCTTTACCCGTTCCTCCTCGGCCAGCCGTCTCCGGGTGATGTCCAGCACTGTGCCCATCATGCTGACCGGATTGCCATCCGGGGTAAAGGTAATCTCTCCGTGACACGCCACAAAGCGCACCTCCCCATCCGGGCGCATCAACCGGTGTTCCAGGTTGTATTCACCCAGGGTTTCCCGGCTGTGCCTTATTCCCTCCAACACCCGGTCTTTGTCTTCCGGGTGCAGGCATTGCTCAAACACCGCCATGGTGACTTCAATATCCGGCGGCAGGCCGCAAATTCTCCGGGCTTCCTCACTCAATTCTATTGTGTCCTGAAAAAAATTCCATTCCCAACTGCCCAGATGAGAAATTTGCTGCGCCTTCAGCAGGTTTTGTTCGGTTTTTTTCAGGGCCGCTTCGGTTTCTTTGTAGGTTGTAATGTCCAGCACGGTGCCCATCATGCGGACCGGTTTTCCCTCTGGACTCCAGGTAACCTCCCCCTGGGCCGACACATGAAAAACACGTCCATCCGGGCGAGCCACCCGGTGCTCCAGGTTGAAATCCGAAAGGTTTTCCAAACATTTTTTCAGTTCATTCAATACCCGGTCTTTGTCCTCCGGGTGGATACATTGTTCAAAAATAGCCAGGGAGATTTCCATTCCCGGCGGCAGGCCGTATATCCGGTACGCCTCTTCGCTCCAAACAACTCTGCCTTGCAGAATGTCCCAATCCCAACTGCCCAAATGAGAAATTTTCTGGGCTTTCAGCAGGGTTTGTTCGGTTTGTTTCAGGGCCTCCTGGGTTTCTATGTAAGGGGTGACATCATACACGGTGCCGTTGATGGCCAGGGGGGTTCCGTCATCGGCAAACTCGGCCTCTCCCCGCTCCACCACATGAATCACCCTGCCGTCGGGCAAGTGAAACTGATGCTGAATTTGCGCCACAACCCGCTCATTCACGGCCCGCATCTGGGATTCAATCAACCCGGCATGTTCCTCCTGGGGAATCATGGCAAACACGTTTTCCATCGTCAGGTCAATATCCCCCGGTTTGATGCCGAAAATGTCATACACCACAGTGGACCAGGTGAACCGGTTGGTCTTCAGATTCCACACCCAACTGCCCAGCCGGGCCATGGATTGGGCCTGGGCCAGCCGGGCCTCACTGGCGCGCAAGGCATCTTCCACCAGTTTAAAGGGGGTGATGTCATACACGGTGCCGATAACCCGGACGGCTTTGCCGTGGGAACCGGGAATCACCTCCCCCTTGGCCTTTACAAAGCCGACAGACCCGTCTGACCGGTTGACTTTGTGAGTTCCCCCAAAGGTGCCGCAGGTTTCAATGGCCTTTAAGAAAGAACCCTCTATCCTTTCCCAATCATCCGCGTGAATCAGTTTTTTAAACACCCTGCCGGGTTTTTCCTCCATGGGGGGCGGCTGGCCAAAAATCTGGTTGCTTTCTTTGGACCAGGTCAGGGTATCTGTTTCCAGGTCCCATTCCCAAAAGGCCAGTCCGGCCAGGGATTGGGCCAGGGCCAGATTGCTCTCGCTTTTCTTCACCCGCTCCAAAGCCTTGGTTTGCTGAGAAATATCCCTGGCCATCACCAGCACAGAGGGTGTGCCGTCAAACAAAATGGAGGTGGCGGTCGCCTCCACTTCAAACACCCGGCCTTGCAAACTCACCAGCCGCTCCTGTACCGGGGGAGCCGCCTGGCCGCTAAGGGTTTGTTTCATCCGGGTGATGACCATTTCATGGTCATCAGGGTGAACAAAATTCAGGACCGGGCACCCGATGAGTTCCTGGGGGGTCTTGGCCTCCAGTTGTCGCATACAGGCCGGGTTGGCATACACCATCCTCCCCTGTTGATGGACAGCGATAAAGTAAGGGGCGGCCTCCAGAACCGTCCGCCAGTCAGGCTGGCTTTTATCAGACTGGGCGGGGTGGGAAAGCCAGGGGGCAGCCTGACGGGCCAAAACCCGAAGCCCTTCGCGTTGTTCCGGGGATAGACTGCGGGGGGTGGGGTCAAAAACAGCCAGCAGACCGGCGGGATGATCCGCCTGGGGGGTGTAAATCGGGACAAAAGCGGAAAATTTCGGCGGGGGATGGCTGCCATTCCCCATCAAATGAAAGGGGGGCAGGCTGCCGGTGGAAAGAGTCTGGGAAAAAAAATCCGGGTCGGAAAACAACCCGTGATCCGCGCTGAAACCATGGCATGCCAGAAACAGCAGTTGACTGCCCCGGGGCACCCCCACAGCAGCCCATCCGGTCTGGCAAACCAGGGAGGCCAGCCGGGAGATATCATCCAGGGGTTGGGTGGATTCCGGGGGACCGGCAAACAGGGGAGAGGCTGGAATCAGGATATTTGTGGCCGATTGGGCGGATTTCCGCACGGACTGTTTTTTCATGGCGCCTCCCCGGTTTCCCCAAAAATCCAATCAACCGGAATCCGTTCCCGTTTTCGGAATAAAATCCCCCTGATGTCTGGATAAATACCCTATTTAACGACAACAATCCATCAAAAAAAGACTAACTTTATTTAGGATATTACACCTTATTGGTTTAGAAGCAATAAATCACAATGGAACAAAAAAAGAAAGCCCAAAGGGTTAAGGCGGCAACCCTTTGGGCCACACCCCCCGGCCCCCTCCTGGGGGCGGGTGGGTGCATGGCTTCAACGTGTCTATGGTTTCAACAAATCGGATGGCACCATCAAACGCCAGGGAAGATTGCCTTTGCCCGTTTGAAGGTCTTGTGGTTTTTCCCCTCTCTGCCGGAAAGGGGAAGACCGCCCACAGGCGGGGGG
>JAOUFO010000252.1 GCA_029858165.1 Deltaproteobacteria bacterium
TTTCCCCCCTTTTTTGGAGGGGGATTCTTTGGGGGAGGGTTCTGTGGGGGTGTTGCCCAGCAGTTTTTGCACCAGACGTTTGCTCCACAGGCGGAAGTTGTCTATGTAGATATAAGCGGCGGGGACCACCACCAGGGTGAGGATGGTGGAGGTGATGATTCCCCCGATGACGGTGATTCCCATGGAAGACCGTTGGCGGGAAACCTCGCTGAATCCCACCGCCACCGGCAGCATCCCCGCGATCAAGGCAAAGCTGGTCATCAAAATGGGGCGCAGCCGGGTTTTGCCCGCCAGAACCAGGGCTTCTGCCCGCCCCATCCCTTTTTCCACCAGTTGATGGGTGTAATCCACCAGCAGAATGGAGTTTTTGGTGGCGATGCCCAGCAGCAGCACAAAGCCGATCATGGAAAATATATCCAGAGTGGTCTGGGTGATGAACAAGGCCCAAAAGGCGCCGATTGCGGCCAGGGGCAGCACCAGCATCAGGGTAAAGGGGGTGATGAAAGATTCATACAGGCTGGCCAGAACCAGATAGATAAACAGCACCCCCAGCCCCATGGCGGTCCCCATACTGGCTTGCATTTCCTTCATGTTTTCGGCCTGGCCGGGCATCTGGTAGTTCATACCGGGGGGCAGGCCGGTTTCTGTAAAAAACTTGTCCACATCACTGATGGCTTTGCCCAGACCCGGTCCTTTGGGGTTTACATCGGCATTGATCTGAATGTAGCGCACCCGGTTTTCGCGGTTGATGGCGGAAGCCGAAGTGGCTTCCACCGGCTTGGCCACATCCTTTAACCGCACCAGGGAATTGTTGATGTTGGGAACCAGGGTTTTGGCGTAGTTGGCCTGCAAGTCCCGTTGGTCCTCCTTCAGCCGCACCCGGATGTTGTATTCCAGCCCGTTTTCGCGAAATACGGCCGGGGTGGTGCCTTCTACCAGGGTTCGCAGTTCCTGACCGATGGTGACAGAAGAAACCCCCAATTGTTCCGCCCGGCGGTTATCCACCAGAGCCTGAAATTCCGGTTTGCCGGTCTGGTAATCCAGCTTCACCCCGTCCAGGGCCGGATGGTCCTGCAATTTTTGATAGATTTTGCGGGCCACCTGTTCCACCTGGTCCAGGTTCTCGCCGGTGATGTTTAACATAAAGGAGCGCCGTCCGCCCCCGCCTCCGCCCCCCATATCTTTGACCGTGGGGAACGCCAGGGACTGATAGGGGGCCAACTGCTGTTTGACCCTGTCCTTCATCTCCTGGGTGGAGACATCCCGCCTGGATTCATCCACCAGTTTTAAGGTGATTTCCGCCACGTTGGATTCCAAATCCCGGCTGCCCACGGTGATGATGGTGGTTTCCACTTCCGGGTTTTTGGCAAGTTCTCCGGTGACCCTGCCCGCCAGTTGGTCCATGGCCAGCAGGCTGGTTCCGGGAGCCATTTCCAAAGCCACCACAAACTCCCCCTGGTCCGGCCGCTGAAAAAACCCTTTGGGGATAAATGCGATCAAAAACAGAGACAACACAAATATCAGGGCGCTTCCTCCCAGGATTTTAAAAGGATGGGACAGGCTGTACCACAAGGCCCGCTCGTAAAAAGCCACCAGCCGCACCATCCACTGTTGAAACCCATCCACCGCCTGATTCAACGGTCCGGTCAGCCCTCTGGTCACCGCCGCCGCCAGCCGGGTTTTGGGTTTTGTCTTTCCCGTTTTGGGGGGGGATGCAAAATAGGCCGAAAGCATGGGGGCGATGGTGAGGGCATCAAAAGTGGAAATGATGATGATGAACACCATGGTCAGGCCGAATTCTTTGAAGAACTGGCCCACCATGCCGGAAAGGAAACCGATGGGTCCAAACACCGCCATGATGGTCAGGGAGGTGCCCAGCACCGCCAGGGTGACCTCTTTGGTGCCTTCCAGGGCGGCCTTAACGGGGGGCTTGCCCATTTCCATATGGCGAAAGATGTTTTCCCGCACCACAATGGCATCGTCTATCAGCAGCCCCACCGCCAGACTGAGGGCCATCATGGACATGATGTTGATGGAAAACCCCATCATGGACATCAGAATAAAGGCGCCGATCAGGGAATTGGGCAACGCCAGCCCGGTGATAAAGGTGGACCGCCAACTGGCCAAAAAGAAATACACCACCAGGATGGTCAGCAGGATGCCCATAAAAATGGCCTCCTTCACATCGGTCACGTTGTCCCGGATGCCCTTGGCGGAATCCAGCACCACCGAAATCCTGGGTTTTTGGGGCATGGTATCCAGGCTGGCCTGGATTTTTTCCACCCGCGCCTTCAGGTCATCCACCACCTGGATGATGTTGGCGTCGCTTTGGCGAAACACCATAAAAAACAGGGCGGGCCGTCCATTCACAAACGTGCGGGAGGTTTCATCCTCCAGACTGTCGGCCACCTGGCCCAGGTCCCGGATGGAAACCCCCACATCATTGCCCATAAAGGTCACCACCGTCTGGGCAATATCATCCAGGGATGAGAATTCCCCCAGGGTGCGAAAGACGGTTTCGGTGGCCTCGTTCCGGCTTTTCCCGGCAGGGATGTTCTGCCCGGCGGCGGCCACCCGGGCGGCCACCATGGAGGCGGACACTTCATAATTGCGCAGTTTGTCCTGGTCCAGTTCTACATGGATTTCCCGTTTTCGCCCCCCCAGGATTTCCACCAGACCCACCTGGGAAACCTGCTCCAACAGGGGTTTAATTTTTTGGTCGGCCAGGTCGTATATTTTATCAGGGGCCATATCGGCACTGAGAGCCAGTGTGATAACCGGCATATCGGAAGGGTCAAACCGGCGGATGGCGGGGTCCTGCACATCCTCCGGCATCCGCTGGCGGGTGGCATACACCCGGTCCCGCAGCTGCTGGTCCGCGTCCCGCAGGTCCACCTCCAGCGCAAATTCGGCCACCACCACGCTGATTCCCTCTTTGCTGGTGGAACGCACCGTTTTGATGCCGGGCAGGGTGGAGATGGCCTCTTCCAAAGGCTTGGAAACCAGTTTTTCCACCTCTTCCGGCCCGGCGCCGGGGTACACCGAGCGCACCATCAGGGTGGGAGAATTGATTTTGGGGTACATATCCACCGGCAGCCGCTTTAGGGAAACCAGACCCGTGGCCAGCATCAAAATCACCAGGGAGGTGATGAATATAGGCCGCCGGATGGCCAGTTCTGCCAGATTCATGGGGTTTCCCCAAAAGATTTAAGGGTGGCCAACACGCTCAATGCCTCCAATTGGGCCTGAAGCCGGGTCAACTGGGCCACGGCGTTGTCCTGCTCAAACAAAATGACCTGGGATGTGGTGGTGCGCCCCCGTTTAAGCCGCTCCCGCTCGTATTCCAGCTTTTCTTTTTGGGACAATTCAATCTCCCGGGCCAGTTTCAGCCGGTTCATGGCTTCAACAAACCGCTGGGTCAGGTCCCGCCAGTCGGTTTCCGCCTCAAAAAGCTTGCGCCGGTAATTAAGGTCCGCCGCCGCGATGTCATCCC
>JAOUFO010000014.1 GCA_029858165.1 Deltaproteobacteria bacterium
GCCGGTGGCCGAAATCGTGGAAGGCATCAAGCACGGCGTCCGCAAGGTGAACATTGACACCGATTTGCGGATGGCCTCCACCGGCGCGGTGCGCAAGCATCTGGCCGAAAACAAATCCAACTTTGATCCGCGCAAGTTCTTGAAAGAATCCACCAAAGGGATGATGGAAATCTGCAAGGCCCGCTACGAAGCCTTTGGTACCGCCGGGCAGGGCAGCAAAATCAAACCCATCAGCATGGAAGTGATGTTCAAACGGTATGCTGAGGGCAAACTGGACCCCCGGGTAAAATAAACCCTTCCCCCCTCTGGGGGGTCCGGGCACAAAAAAAGCCGGTTGGGTCTTATCCCCACCGGCTTTTTTTTTCGTATTAGCCATCATGGGTTTGCAGAGGCACAGGATATTCTGTGGAGGGGGTGGGTATCTCAGAAACTTCCTCCTCTTTCTATCACCGCAATCCATCCTTCTGTTAAAAAAAAGCCCTGTCCGCTTTGTTCAAGGGGACAGGGCTTTTTAAATTGAAAGCTCATCAAAGGGGGAGTTTTCCCCCTAAGGATGGGTTTTCGTTACTTTTTGGCCGGAGCAGCCGGTTTGGCGGCTTCGGCAGGAGCCTTGGCTTTCTCAGCAGAAGCGGCGGCGGCCGGTGCTTTGGCTTTGGCCGCGCTCTTTTTGGATTTGCCTTTGGCAAAAGAAACGCCAACGGAAACAATCAAGACCACCAAGATAGCGAAAAGAATCCGCTTCATATCTTCTCCTGAATTTTTTGTGTTGAGGTTGCGGGCGGTTTTGCCCCCAACCTCTGCCGGGCGCATGTTCCCTCTTATCACCGGACAGGCCGTAGTACCGGACCCCTGGCTGGGTTTCCCCTGACCGGGTTTTCGGCAAATGGCATCCCGGCAGTTTGGGAAGGAATTCCTAACCACAATTGGTTAAGGGAATGCGACCAACGCTTCAATAGAATCACAAATCCGAAATTTTAAAAAATTAAATTAATTTATGGGTTTAAGGTTCATCATTCCTTTCCTTTATGGATTGCGGGGGTTGGTGACAGTTCCACCCGCACCCGCTGTCGGTCCACATCCACATCCGCCACTCTGGCCGCCACCCGGTCGCCTTCCCGCACGCCTGGGGGCAGAGGGCCGTCCACCAACAGCAGAATGTCCTCCAGCCAGATTTTGGCCCACACCGGTTGATGGGGGGGGCTTTTGCCTGCCCGCCGCACGGTGGCGGCCAACACCAGGCCGGGGTTCTGGGCCAGATACACCCGTTTCCAGTCATCATCCATCCGTTTTTCCACATCACCGTACACAGCAAACCGCACTTCGGCGGTTCTGGCCCATTGGGCCAGCCGGGTTTCGTCGGCAAACAAGGGGGGTCCCCCGGTGAGATGGGTGATGATTTGGCGCTGCATCACCAGGTCCGGAAACCGGCGCAGGGGGGAGCTTACCTGAATGTAGCGGTCGCAGGCCAGCCCGGCGTGGCCCCCGCCCCGGGTGGTAAACCGGGCGGCGGGGGTGATCAGAGGGGGCGGAGTACCGACGGCGGTTCCGGTTGGTTTGGGGGGGTGCTGCACCCGGTAGATGGCGGGCAGGCGGTGATCCCGGCAATAGCGGCCCGCCGCCTGATTGGTCAGGATGGCCAGTTCCTCCACCATTCTGTGGCCCGGGCCGGAGCGGTTGATTTTTTCCAGGCGGACCCGCTCGGGATCGGATGGGTCTATCATCACCTCTTCCCGGTTGGAAATGGAGGCTCCTCTGGCCCTTCTGTCCCGAGCCAGGGAGCCGCACAACCGGGCCAGCTGCCCCCAGGTGGCCGGGTGGCGGGCCAGCAGTTCCTCTCCCTGGTCGTAATCCAGATTGGCGTCCACCCGGATGATGGATTGTTCCAACCCCAAAAACCGGGCCTGGATTCCGGCCGCTTCGGTTTCCTCCAACCCAAAGCTGAACGTCAGGGCCTCCCGGTCCGCTCCCCGCACCAGGGAAAACCGGCCATTGGAAATCACCTCGGGCAGCATGGGATAAATGGCCCGCGGGGTATAAACCGAGGAAACCCGCTCCTCGGCCTCCACAAACAGCGGCTCATCCGGGTTCAAATCAAACCGGGGTTCGGCAATGTGAACCAGCACCCGCAAAGCTCCGATCCGGTCAGGCTCCTCCCAAACCGAATAGGCATCGTCAAAATCCAGGGTGTTGGGGGAATCCAGGGAGCAGGTGAACAGTTCCCGGTAATCGGTGCGCCCCTCCATCGTGGGAGGGGTGGCGGCCCATTCTTCCGCCCGCCGGATGACTTCCGGGGGAAATTCCAGGCTTACCCGGCCCCACAACAGCCAGATTCTGCCCCAATCCACCCAGGCGCCTGCCGCCGCCAACAGGTGTTTCAGCCGGGCATGGTTTTCCTCCGATTGATGGGGATGCAGGTCCAGGGGCCGGGCCAGGGCGGCCCAATGGGGGGATTGCCGACCATGGGCCAGCAGCTCTTCCAGGGCGGCCAAAAACCCTTTAAACGGCGGGGAATCCGCCGGGGGGTGGCCTTCCTCCAAGGTTTTTCGCCAAAGGGCCGCCTGGTGCTGGGCCGCCGCAAGCCGGTTGTTGTCGGCTTCCCGTTCATCATGTTGGCGGATTTCCACTTCTGCCCGGGCCACAAACCGGTGTTTGGACCGGCGGAACAACCGGGGGCAGTTCAGCAACGCCTGATACAGGGCGGCTTCCCGCCAGCCTGCCGCTTCCGGGGATAAGCGGTCTTCCTCCCGGCCGAAAGCCGCCTGGGTGATGGCGTCAAAGGGGATGGGGCGGCCCGCCTGATATTCGGCCGCCAGATTTTGGTGCAAGGCGGCCAGGTCCACCGGGGGGTGTTTCAGGGGGGGAAGGGCCGCCAGCCATTCATTTAGTTTCGCCAGAGCCGTCGGGCGGGGTTCCTCTCCCGGCAACAGGGGGGGGGCCTCCCAAACCAGCAGCAACTGCCCGGCGGGGACCTCCATTTCCCGGCCACCGGGCAGCACCAACCGGAAATGTTTGTGGGTTTGACCGGCCACCCAGCCGGGGGTAAACCGGCCATCCACCTCAATGGCGCCGAATTGTATGGGTTTCAGGGTCACGGGTCCGGCTTATCCTTTCTCTGACCGTTGGGAATTGATAGGATGTTTTCTAATCCGGGCGGCCCATAGGCCCTCATCCAGCTTTTTTCCCAGGGAGATTTCCACATTGAGTGACACCAAGCATATCCGCAACTTCTGCATTATCGCCCATATTGACCATGGAAAATCCACCCTGGCGGACCGGTTGATTGAATATACCGGAGGTCTTTCCAAACGGGAAATGGAAGACCAGGTACTGGACACCCTGGAACTGGAAAAAGAACGGGGCATCACCATCAAGTCCCAGTCGGTCAACCTTACCTACAAAGCCAAAAACGGGGAATCCTACTTTTTGAATCTGATTGACACTCCCGGCCATGTGGATTTCACCTACGAGGTGTCCCGCTCTCTGGCCGCCTGCGAGGGGGCTTTGCTGGTGGTGGATGCCGTCCAGGGGGTGGAGGCTCAAACCCTGGCCAATGTGTATCTGGCTTTGGATGAAGACCTGGAAATCATTCCCGTCATCAACAAAATAGACCTTCCCTCCTCTGATCCCGAGCGGGTGAAAAAGGAAATCGAAAAAACCATCGGTCTGGATGCCCAGGACGCGGTGTTGGCCAGCGCCAAAACCGGAATCGGCATCCAGGATATTTTGGAAAGGGTGGTGGAGCGGGTGCCCCCCCCCGCTGGGGATGATTCCCATCCGTTGCAGGGGCTGGTGTTTGACGGCTGGTTTGACCCCTACCTGGGGGTGGTGGTGATGATCCGGGTGATGGAAGGGCAGGTGAAAGTGGGGGACCGCATCCGGTTTATGCGCTCCGGCAAGGAATACGATGTGGCCACTTTGGGCCGGTTTACTCCCGTGAAAAAAGCGGTGGAATCTCTTTCCGCCGGGGAGGTGGGGTATGTTTCCGCCGCCATCAAGCAAATCCAGGATGCCCAGGTGGGGGAAACCATCACCCTGGCCAAAAACCCGGCGGCCAAGCCGTTGCCGGGCTATACCAAGGTAAAGCCCATGGTGTTCAGCGGGCTGTACCCGGCTGACGGCGAACAATTTGAGGACCTCAAGGACGCCCTGGAAAAACTGGCCTTGAACGACGCGGCTCTGGTGTTTGAACTGGAAACCTCCGCGGCCCTGGGGTTTGGGTTCCGCTGCGGGTTTTTGGGCTCCCTCCACCTGGAAATCGTTCAGGAACGGCTGGAGCGGGAACTGGGGATCAATCTGATCACCACCGCCCCCACGGTGGTGTACGAGGTCCATTTAAAAACCGGCGAAGTGCTGAAGGTGGAAAACCCCAACAAACTGCCGGACCCCGCCAAGGTGGATTTTATCGCCGAACCCTATGTGAAAGGACGGATTTACCTGCCCAATGAATTCGTGGGCAATGTGATGAAGGTTTCCATGGACCGTCGGGGGGTGCAGACCGGCATGAAATATCTGGATGAAACCCGGGTTCAGTTGGAATACGAATTTCCCCTGGCCGAAATCGTGCTGGATTTCTACGACAAACTGAAAACCGCCACCAAAGGGTACGGCTCTTTTGATTACGAACCCATTGATTTCCGTCCGGGCAATCTGGTCAAGCTGGATATTCTGCTCAACAGCGACAAAGTGGATGCCCTGTCGGTGATTGTGGACAAGGAAAAAGCTCAGGCACGGGGGCGCTACCTGACCCATAAACTGCGGGAACACATCCCCCGCCAGATGTTTGAAGTGGCCATCCAGGCCGCGGTCGGCGCCAAAATCCTGGCCCGGGAAACCATCTCCGCCATGCGGAAAAATGTGACCGCCAAATGTTACGGGGGGGATATTTCCCGCAAACGCAAGCTGCTGGAAAAACAAAAAGAAGGCAAAAAACGGATGAAACAAATCGGTTCGGTGGAAGTGCCCCAGGAGGCCTTTATGGCGGTGCTGAAAACCGGGGATTAGCCTTCCCCTCTCATCCGGGTGATGTTCATGTCTGATTCCTCTTTCCCTGATTCAGCCCTGTATCTGGCCCTGGACCAGGGGGGCCATTCCAGCCGGGCCATGGTGTTTGACGCCCGGGGGCGGCAGGCGGCCATGGCCTCCCGCCCCATCCATCCCCGCCGCCCCCATCCGGGCTGGGCCGAATACGAACCGGATGAATTGATCCAATCCCTGCGGGAGGCGGCGGATGAAGCGGTGCGGGGATTGGGGAAGGATTCCCGGCGCCTGGCCGGGCCGGGCTGGCCGCCCAACGGTCCAATCTGGCGGCGTGGGATGCCCAAACCGGGGAGCCGTTGGCCCCGGTGGTCAGTTGGCAGGATTTGCGTGCGGCAGGGATTGTGGCCCGGTGGCAGTCCCAGGACGCCACCCTGGGCGGGGTTATTCAGGCCAAAACCGGGTTGCGGCTGACCCCCCATTACGGGGCGGGAAAAATGCGCTGGTGGCTGGAACATCACCCTCCGGTGGCCCTGGCGGCCCGCAAAGGGGTTTTGCGCTGGGGGCCTATGGCGGCCTGGCTGGTCCACACTTTGCTGGCAGAACACCCCTGGGTGGTGGACCCCCAGAACGGATCCCGCACCTTGTTGTGGAATCTTTCTTCCGGGGATTGGGACAAGGAGCTTCCGGTCCGGCTGGGCCTGCCTCCGGGGGAAGGGTTTTTGCCCCGGCTGGTGCCCACCCGCCACCCCTATGGAATGCTCCATGCCGTCGGGCGGCCCATCCCGTTTTTGGTGTTGAACGGGGATCAGTCGGCGGCTTTGTTTGGATTCGGCCCTCCGCGGGAGGATTGGGCCTATGTGAACATCGGCACCGGGGCGTTTGTACAACGGGTATCCTCCCGTCTGCCGGAGCGCCCCCCCGGATTGCTGGCCGGGGTGGTCTACACCGAAGACCCTCCCTCCACAGTTTCCCGATCTCCCGCCCCCCTTTCCCGCCTGCCCCCCATCCTGTATTCCCTGGAAGGGACCGTCAACGGTGCGGCTTCCGCCCTGGATTGGCTGGCTGAAACCCAGGGGGTCCCGGCGGAAGAACTGCTGAAAAGGCTGCCCGGCTGGCTGGCGCCGGGGGGGTTGAGGGATGGGGGCTTGAAAGAGGGGGGGGAGGGGGAGCCGCCGCTGTTTTTAAACGGGGTTTCCGGCTTGGGCTCCCCCTATTGGCGGGCGGATTTTCCCTCCCGGTTTGTGGGACTGGATGGCCGCTCCATTCCCCATCTGCCGACTTCCCATCTCCCTGTTCCTGGTCTGGCGGCTCTGGCGGCGGCGGTGGTGGAATCCATCCTGTTTTTGATTCAGGTCAATCTGGAACGGATGGACCAGGTTTTGCCCTCCCCCCAAAAAATCATGGTCAGCGGCGGATTGTCCCGGATGGACGGGTTGTGCCAAAGTCTGGCGGACCTTACCCGAAAACCCGTATCCCGCCGGGATGAGCCGGAAGCCACCGCCAGGGGGGTGGCTTTTTTAACCGCGGGAGGGCCTCCCGGCTGGGAGCCTGCCGTCGATGCCGCCTTTCTTCCCCGGAACAATCCGGGTTTGACGGACCGGTTTATCCGCTGGCAGCCTTTAATGGAAAAAGATTAAGGGAGAGCGGCAAAAACAATGGTAAAGGGCGGTTCACAAGGGGAAATGAATGGAAAACAGGGCGGCTGGAAAAAGCAGACCCGGATGAGGAAACCTCCTCCTTGAGCTCAGGTTCATCCTTTGAACACATTGCCCCTCATCCGGGTCCACCCTTTTCTTCTTTTTTCGCGGGACCCCCTTTGCGGGGGTGTGAAATCGGCCCTAGCCTTGCGCTCCCAGAGGGAGAGCGCGGTGAGACTGCGGCCGGGTGGGAGCTTCCAGAAAATACAGGTCGTCCATGGCATCCCGTGTATCCCCGCGGGACATCCGCCACCGGGCCAGGTATCCGGCCTCCCGCAAATGGCTGAGTTCCCGTTTGAGTCCTTCTATGGCCCGGTATCTGCCGGTGGGGCTGACCCAGATTCCGGCTTCCCGGAACAAATCCGCGGCGGTCCGCCTGACCACCCCCTGGGAGGCCTCCCATTCCTCAGCCCACACCCGCCTTAAATACACATACAGGCTGATGAGATAGGGATGGTCTTTTTCCCGGCTGCCCAGAATATCCTCCGGCATGTTTTGAAACGGAGCGGCCAAAGTGGCTCCGTGGGGCAGATAAAACACATCATCCACCATCAGGCTGACCTGTCGTCCGATGGTTTCCTGCGGTGGAACGGGCAACGCCTCCATGGCATCACCCGCCATTTTCCAGTTTTCGGCTTTGTTCAATACGGTGACCAGCCGGGATGTTTGCAGGGTGCAGTCATCCCCCCGGGTGAACACCCGGCTCAGTTCCGCGTCGGCCATGATGGCCAGAACCCCTTGGGCTTTTTTAATCCCCTCTTTCATGCTCCGGGGGGTCAGGGCGGTTTTGTCTCCGGGAGAGGCAAATTCCGCCAGGTCCAGGCTGACGGCCTCACCGCGGCGGCTGTGGGATATCCGGTCCATCAGCATGGCGTACCGGCGCAACCCTTCCGGCCCCATTTTTCGGTGGATGATCCGGGCCAATTCCCACAAAATGGAATCCGGTTTCACCGGAAACAGGTCCAATTGCTCGGTGGTTTCTTTGGTCCCCTGGGATTTATCAAACCGGCAATACAATTGGTGAGGAGGAAGCTCCCGCAATTGCTGCCTGTTGCCCGCGGCCTCAGGGGCTCCTGAAGACCCTCCGAAAGCAGCCGCCCCCCCCCGGTTTTGACGCAACAGGCTGTGGATGAGATCGGTGCCCAGATATTCCCAACGGCACAGGGAATTGGCCGGGTGCCACCCGGATTCGGCCAAATGGCTGCCTGCCCGGCCCTCTCCGGATCCGCTGATTTCCCAGGTATGTTCCGGAAACTGATTTTTCTTAAACCGGATCATCAAATTGGCCGGAGGGGTTTCTTCATCCAGGTCAAAATTGAACAAGGCGGTGTTCATCAACAACCGGCCCAACCGGCTGGTGCGCATGGAGGCCTGCTGTTTGTACAATTCCTGATTGAAACCGCTGCCGGCCATGGGAGACCGGCAAATCAGATCCATGTATTGAATCAACAACTCCCGAATTTTCACCCAGCGGTCCAGGGGGGAATCATGGAACAACAAATGCTCAAACAGGCGAATTTTTACCGGTAGCAGATCCTCCTCTTCCATCAGATACCGATGGATATCCCTGGCCCGCAACAGGGTGTGCATCCGGGATTGGGCCATCTCTCTGGTGGAGGAGGGTTCCACCAGACAATTGTCCACCAAATGGGCAATCATCTTTTCGGCTTCCTCGTTGGGTCCCCCGGTGGAATCGTACAAGGAAAACAACTGAGAAAGAGAATCACCCAGCCGCAAAGCGCGGCTGTACCGTTTGACAATCTGGCCGTCTCGGCTGGAACCCTTGAATAAAAACATATTCCCTAAACGTGTGGGTGGTGTTCGGCACATAAAAACCCGTTCAGGCTCAAACAGGCCTGTGGGAGGGTTTTTGATTCGTTTTGGAGGAAATGCGGCCCATTCCCTTGGACCTTGATGGGGTCTTCAGCCAGTCAGACCTGCCATTCCCCAACCATCCACACCTGAGGATGTGGGGGAGTTGGCCGAAGCCATCTTCCATCATGAACAACTTTGGCCCTTGCCATCCGGCCGGTCAAAGGGGCTGCCAAGGGGAGTTTACCCCCTGGGCAAATGGCGTTTTATATCATGGGGGAAAAGCCCTTGTTCTCCCTGGTTATTTTCCGGGCGGAACCGCGTTTCCCGGCAGGGAATCCCTTTGGTTTGCCTGAGGGTTTTGGATGCCTCATGAGTGGTAATCAATCACACGCCAAAGGGGATTCCAAACAAAAAATGATCACATTTTAAAAAAAAACCTTATGTGCTGATCTCAAAGCCTAAATAACGCGAATATAAATGAACTCATCAAAAAATTGGAATAAATTTACAAACGTGCCATTCGTTCAACATTAAAAAATTATAAAACAATTGAATTAAAATACAAAAATACACATTATATAAATGTGGCGTTATGTTAAAAACACGCCGTATTTTTATTTGAAAAAAACGGATTTTAAGATTTCCCCATGAGATTGAGGGGATATGAAAAGCATCAGCCATTATTGAATAAATGTGGCGCAACAATAATCAGGTTTGGGTTCCAGGGGTGGGCGGCTGCTGATTGAATCCGACAAAATAAGACCCACATGTTAATAATAAGAAGAGGGATCCATTGGATTCTCAATGAATTCGGCGACGGAAAACATCACACATTTCCGCGGTCTTTAATCCCGCTTTGTGTGTACTTGACTGAGGGAATTTGGTAATTTGGCTTATGCGTGAAACAGATGAAACCCAGCCGGAGTTCCCCTCCCCTCAACCCAAGACCCCTTTCCCAGTGGAGCCATCCGCCGCCGGGCCGGTGGAGGGAATCGTCGCCGGGGTATACTCCCACAAAATTTTTGTATTCGGGCAGGGGCAGGAGTGGTTGTGTGCCCTGAAAGGAGGCGGCCAGTCTTCTGCCGACCAAAAAAAACTATCCCGGAAAAAAGGGGCACGGGAATCCATGGGGCGGCTGGTGGTGGGGGACCGGGTGATGTTTTTTCCCCACCCGGATTTGGGGCTGGTGGAAACCCGCCTGGAGCGCCAAAGGGTGCTCAGCCGGGCCAAGGCGGATAAATCCCGCTTTCAAAAGGAGGGGGAGGGGCAGATTGTCGCGGCCAATGTGGATTTGGTGGTGGTGGCGGCATCGGTGGCGGATCCTCCGTTTAATCAGGGGCTGGCGGAGCGGATTATGGCCGCTGGGTTGGATGCGGGAATCCCGGCCCTGATCTGTGTGACCAAACTGGATTTGGACAAAACGGAGGAATACCCCAGGCTGCGGAATGAATACCGAGGGCTTGGGGTGGATGTCATCGGGGTCAGCCGATCCATGCCGGAAAGCCTGGCCCCCTTGCGGGCGGCCCTGCGGGACAAAGTGGCGGTGCTGGTGGGCCATTCGGGGGTGGGAAAAACCAGCCTGATGAATCAGTTGACCGGAACCACCCTCGCCACCGGCGAAGTGGGACGGGGCGGGGGGCGTCACACCACCACCGCCGCGCGATTGGTTCCCCTGGAAGGGGGCGGCTTTTTAATTGATTCACCCGGCGTACGGGAATTCGGCCTGCACGGCCTGACCCCCCACCGCCTGGCAGCCGGATTTTTGGGGTTTCAGCCATTTTTGGGGCGGTGCGGTTTTCGGGATTGTCTTCATCGGGAGGAACCCCGCTGTGGGGTGCTTCTGGCGGTGGAACAGGGCCGTTTGGACATCAGGCGGTATCAATTCTACCTTCAATTGTTAAAGGAGGTGCAGTCCGACAGCTGACCCTCTTACCAGACCAGGGAATTCCCGTGGAGTTTCAGCCAACTCCGGTGGGTCTTCCAATCGGGGACCACCGAGGCCACCAGATCCCAAAACCGGGGGGAATGGTTCATTTCCTTTAGGTGGCACAATTCATGGGCCACCACATAATCCAACACCTGGGGGGGGGCCATGATCAACCGCCAGTTCAAGTACACCATCCCTTTGGAATTGCAACTGCCCCAACGCCGTTTTTGTTCTTTTACCCGGACCTTGGCCGGAACAACCCCCAGCAAACGGCCAAAGTGGTAAGCCCGCTCCTCCAGGGTGTTTTGGGCTTGAAGCTTATACCATTTTTCCAGGGTTTTTCGGGCCGCCTGGGGGTCAAAGGTTCCCTCCAGGTTTGTTTTGCCGGGGTCCAGCCACAATTTTCCGTTGCCGGCCATCACCCGTTGGCGGCCCGCCAGATTGCATACCTTCAAGGGAAGCCTCTGCCCCATAAAAGGCAGGGCCGCCCCCTCCTTCAATTGGAGGGGCGGGGGGACCGGGGCCGAAAAAACGGCCATCTGTTTTAAAATCCACCGGCCCTTGGCTTTTAGCACCGCCTCCAGGGGGGGCATCGCCATCCGGGCGGGGCTGGATACCTCCACCAGGGGGCCGGGCAACACGGTGATGCCCACCGTCCGCCGCCGGGGGCTGCGTTTCAGCCGGTAGGGAACCTCCCTGTCCTCCAGCAAAATGGTATGGGTAGGGGTCATCCTTGACCTTAAAAGAAAATGTGGGGTACAAGGGCCGGGTTGCCCCAACCCAAAGCCGGGCCGCCCAAAGTACAGCCCTGGATGGCGGCCTGTAATGGCCCATCATGGCGCAACAAACCGGGTTGCGCAACCCGGCAGGCCACAGCACCAGGCCGGGGCGGGATCAATTCTTCTGTTTGTGTTCCCGGCCTTTCACCTGCTATGATGCCGTCAGTTCCCCACCGCAGGGTGGGAGGTCCCCATCTCCATTCATCCCATCCCCAATCCTTACAAAAAAAACCATGAAGTATGATGTGTTCGGCATTGAAAACCCATTGATAGACCTTCTGGCGGCTGTCCCGGATGCTTTTTTAAATAACCAGGGGCTGGAAAAAAACAAAATGTTCCTGGTGGGGTTGGAGGAAATTCAAACCCTGCTGACCGCCTTATCCAATTTGGAGGTGGTGGCCGAACCGGGAGGCTCCGCCGCCAACACCATTTTGGGGGTGGCTCAACTGGGGGGCAAGGCCGCCTTTGCCGGAAAAGTGGGGGGGGATGATTACGGCAGGGTGTATATTGACAAATTGCGGGAGGCCGGGGTGGAAACCTTCATCAGCACCGACGGCCATCTGACCGGCAGCACCGTGATTCTGGTCACTCCGGATGCTTCCCGCACCATGAACACCTACCTGGGAGCCTGCCGGGAGCTTGGCCCTCAGGATATTCCCCTGGATGCCCTGCGGGAATCCGACCGGCTGTACATCACCGGGTACCTGTGGGATACCGATACCCAAAAAGAGGCCGCCCTGCTGGCACTGAAAACCGCCAAAAAACACAAAATCCCGGTGGCCTTAAGCCTTTCGGACCCGTTTTGCGTCAACCGCCACCGGGAGGATTTCATCCGCATTCTGACCGATTATGCCTCTCTGGCGTTTGCCAACCGGGAGGAGGCTCTGGCCCTCACCGGCAAAGACACCACCCAGCAGGCGATGAAAGAACTGAAATCCATGTGCGATGGGGTGGTCATCACCCTGGGAGGCAGCGGTGCTTTGGTGACCGAAGGCAGGGAAACCGTGTATTTGGACCCGTTCCCGGTCCACGCGGTGGATACCACCGGTGCGGGGGATGCCTTTGCCGCCGGATTCCTGTACGGAAAAAGTCAGAAACAATCCCTTCATCAATGCGGCAGGCTGGGCAACGCCTTCGCCTCTCAGGTGATCACCCACATGGGACCCCGCCTCAAAGGGGATGTGCGGGACCTGCTGGCCCCGGTGCTGGCCAACCCCAGGGATTAGATCAGGCAAGGGGTTTCAACCGCTCCTCATCCTGCGCCGCCTTTCTTTTGCGTCCTGTCCAGCGGTTCACCACCGCCATCCGCCTTGTGGCGGCTTTGGGCGGGGTTCACCGCCTTTCTTTTGGGTCCTGTCCAGCGGTTCACCACCGCCATCCGCCTTGTGGCGGCTTTGGGCGGGGTTCACCGCCTTTCTTTTGGGTCCTGTCCGGCACCAGAACCGCAATAACAGCCCTCTCCCCCGCGCTTCGCGCGCCCCCTCCCCACACAGGGATGGGGCAACAACACTCTACATTTCAATGGATTAAACAAACATCAAAGGCTGTAGAACTGCATGCCGGATGGATGGCATCCCATCAAACAAGCACATCCCGCCCCTCCCTGGATGGGGAGGGGCAGGTCGCATAATGCGACCGTGGAGAGGGGCGGTTCAGGCCGGGTTTACTGCCATTCTTGTTAGCCTTTCTTTTGTTATCGCCATTCCCGGCCCAGAATCCGCTGAATTTGTTCTTTGGCGCCGGGGATAAGCGGTCCCAGGTTGGCCAAACCGCCGGGGGCCACCCATTCCACCCCGGCCACCTCCTGGGGGCAGGGTTTCAGGCCGGAAATATCCTCCACCGCCACCTCCACCCAATGAAGCCGGTAATCCCCGGAAAAACTCAAAGAGTTGCCCAGCACCCGGCCCGGCCGACCTTTCAGATTCAGTTCCTCAAACAACTCCCGCACGGCCCCCTGGGGGGGGGATTCCCCTGCTTCCAGCACCCCTCCCGGCAGCCCCCACAACCCCCCCGCCCGTGGGAGTTCTTCCGGGCGCAAAATCATCAACAGCCGTCCTTCGTGTCGCACCACCGCCAGCACCCCGGCGGGGATGTCAAAGGTGGGCTTCAACCGGTAGCCGTCGGCTTCATCCACCAAGGGCAAAGTATTTAACCGGCCAAATTTTTTAACCAGCCGATCCCAGTCGGGGTGGTTCACCCGGATATCCGGCAAGGGGGGCAGGTAAAAATCCTGAAAGCTTTTTTGGGCCAGTGCCTGGGTGTAGGCCTGGTTCAGCGCCGCCGTAAACCCCCCTAACTGCCCCTGGATCGGTTTGCGGTTGCGGCCCGGGTCCATTCCTTCGGTCACCTTTTTGGCTATTCTCAGCAGGCTGGATACCATTTCCCCATAGGCATCCTCGGTCAGCAGGTGGGCCTCCAAAGAGACCTGGTCAAACCGGTCACGAATCACCAGCAGGTGGTGCACATCCTCCCGCAGGTAGGTGAATATCTTTTCCGGGATGTCCCGCTGGCCGTTTTTGCCTTTTAGAATATCGGTAAGGATGTAGCTGACCTTGCGGGATTGGATGGCGCTTTCACGGTCTATGCCGCAAATGGTTTCCAGCCCTTTCAGGGAAATATGCTGATTGGAGGTGCGGCGGAAGAATTCCAGTTTCAGGTCCACATGGGGGATTTCATCCAGAATGGTCCGGGGGGCCGTTCCATCCCGGGCCAGCCGCTCCCGGATCCAGGGCAGATCGTTGTCGGAACCGGAAAAACTAAGCAGATAGGCTCCCGGATTCTCCCCCCGGATTTCCCCCAAGCGGGAAAGAAACCATTGGATCAGCTCCATTTCATCCTCACGGCGCAGGATGGTGCCGATTTCCGATACGCACCGGGCCGATTCCGGGTCGTAGGTCTCCAGTCCGATCATGCAGATCACCGGGGCGGCCCCGGTAAACGAATTGGCCATTTCCAGGTCAAAGGCCACCGCCTCCGCCGGGGAATTATCCAATTTGCCGGGAATCAGCACCCGGGTGACTTTGACCTGTGGGTGGGGCATGGCTCCAAAGACGTAAAAAAGGTTGGCGTTCCTCCGGCTTTTGTGACCGGGGTCACTTGACACCAGCCGGGGTTTAAGCTGAAGTTTTATACCAATTTCACGCCGAAAGGGCACTCCAAAAGGGAAAAAAAGAAATGGAGGGCCCACCGGGGGAGGGAAAACACCAAGGTCCATGCGCGCGAAAGCAGGGTTCGCACAGGGTTCAACATGAACATGAAAGACGATATTCGTGATCTTGCCGATGGCTATTCGGCCCGGCTTTCAGCGAAGATGGAGTCGCGTATGGCCGAGATGGGGCAGGATGACAGGTCTCATTTTCTTATTTATCAAGTGCTGGGGATATCCGAAGAGGAGGGAACACGGATTGATGCCTATCAGAATAAAGGCCGCTTTCTGTACAAATATGCGGGATCGTTTCTGGAAGAAGCGGTCAAGCACTGTTTCAAATGTACTTACCCGGAT
>JAOUFO010000253.1 GCA_029858165.1 Deltaproteobacteria bacterium
TAAAGCAAAAAGTGTGAAATAAAGAGCGGATTCCATCTAGGAAAAATGGTTGGAGGGAATCTGTATACATCTTGCCGGGAACTTCGCTCCTGGCCCAACTCTACTGTAAGTATCTGATGACATAAATTTTTTCAAACTTCATTTCGTTTTTTGCTGGGCAAACTCCAAAACAATTGCATGTTTTTATCGCTTTCTTTACAGATTTAAATTCATCTAATTTTTAGACCTTGACTGCGTTTTTACGTTCCTTGAATATAAAAATACAAAAGTCACCTGCGGATTTTCATAACTCCTGGCGGCGGCAGGCGAGGCCCAGGATGAAGGGGGAATTCAAAATCCGATGGAGGCGGGGGTCCCTTACCCAAGCAGTCAAACCCTAAACGATCAACCGGTCATGACAGAAAAACTTCCGGCACTTCCGGGTCAGATGGAGTTTTTTGACAGCCACCGTCAGGATGCCTGGTGGGCAGGCCCGTTGTTGACGGCCGCGGGGTTGCTGGCGTTTATCGTGTATGCCAGCTGGGCCGCCTTTCAGGGGGACAACTACCGCTGGGGGCCGTACCACAGTCCGTTTTACTCTCCCCTGATTGTTTTGGATTGGTGGCCGCTTTCTCCGGCTTTTTTGATTATCTGGATTCCCGCCGGGTTCCGGTTGACCTGTTATTATTTTCGCAAGGCCTATTACCGGTCTCTTTTTTTAACCCCGCCCGCCTGTTGGGTGGGGGCCAAACCCCAAAACTACCGGGGGGAACGGGCCTGGCTGGTGTTTCAGAATCTTCACCGTTATTTTTTGTATCTGGCCCTGGTGGTGCTGGGGGTTCATTTTTATGATCTCACCCAGGCGTTTTGGTTTGACGGCCATTTTGGGGTGGGGGGCGGCTCCCTGGTGATAATGCTTGATGTGGCGTTTCTGGGGGCATATATTTTTGGATGTAACTCCCTGCGCCATCTGGTGGGGGGCAACGTCAACTGTTTTTCATGTGCCTCTTTGGGGACCCAGCGCCGCCAAGCCTGGAAAATCACCACCATGTTCAACCTTCATCATCGGGGGTGGGCCTGGGTCAGTCTGATCTGGGTGGGGCTGACGGACCTTTACATCCGGTTATTGGCCATGGGGCTGATCACCGACATCCGATTCATCTGATGTTTGCAACTGCCACTATCTTTTCATTTTCAGGACAACCCAAACGTGAACAAGTACGAAACCCACGAGCATGATGTGCTCGTTATCGGCGCCGGAGGCGCCGGATTGCGTGCCGCGACCGAGGCGGCCGAACAGGGAGCCTCAGTGGGGCTGGTCAGCAAATCGTTGCTGGGCAAGGCCCACACCGTGATGGCGGAAGGTGGGCTGGCCGCCGCCATGGGGAATGTGGATGACCGGGATAACTGGAAAATCCATTTTCGGGATACCATGCGGGGAGGAAAATATGTCAATGACTGGCGGATGGCCAAAATTCATGCCCAGGATGCTCCGGCCAGGGTCAATGAACTGGAGGAATGGGGGGCTGTGTTTGACCGCACCCCGGATGGCCGCATTCTGCAACGGCCTTTTGGAGGCCACCGATACCCCAGGCTGGTCCATGTGGGGGACCGCACCGGGCTGGAAATGATCCGCACCCTGCAAAACCATTCCATTCATCAGAATTTCACCACCTACACCGAATTCATTGTCACCAACCTGCTAATGGATGGAAACCATCCGGCCGGGGCGTTTGGTTTTTGGCGCACCACGGGCAAGTTTGTGCTGTTTAAGGCCAAGGCGGTCATCCTGGCTTCCGGCGGGCTGGGGCGGGCCTTTAATTACACCTCCAACTCCTGGGAATGCACCGGAGACGGCCAGGCCCTGGCCTACCGGGCCGGAGCGGAGTTTATGGATATGGAATTCGTTCAGTTCCATCCCACCGGAATGGTGTGGCCCCCCAGCGTGCGGGGGGTTTTGGTCACCGAAGGGGTGCGGGGAGAAGGGGGGGTGCTGTTGAACAACAAGGGCGAGCGGTTTATGTTCAACTATATTCCCGAAATGTTTGCCAAGGAGACCGCCGACACCCCCCAGGAGGCCAAACGATGGCTGGAGGGGGACCCGTCCGCCCGCCGCCCGCCGGAGCTTCTTACCCGGGATGTGGTGGCCCGGGCCATCAAGGCCGAGGTCCAGGCCGGGCGGGGCAGCCCCCACGGCGGGGCCTTTTTGAATATCGCCTCCCAGCGCAGCCCGGATTACATCAAACGCAAACTGCCCAGCATGTACCATCAGTTTATGAAGCTGGCGGAACTGGATATTACCAGGGAACCCATGGAAGTGCATCCCACCTGCCATTACGCCATGGGCGGGGTGCGGGTGGACCCGGAAACAGCCCAGACCGGGGTGCCCGGCCTGTTTGCCGCCGGAGAGGTGGCCACCGGTCTGCATGGAGCCAATCGTTTGGGGGGAAATTCCCTAAGCGATCTGCTGGTGTTCGGGCGGGCCGCCGGGTTGCATGCCGCCCAATATGCCAAAAAACTGGAACAGTGGCCCAAAGTCACCGCCAAAGAGCTGGAACAGGCCGAAGCGGAGGCGATGGCTCCGTTTCACAGCCAGGGCAGTGAAAACCCCTACGAAATGCTGGCGGAACTGCGCACCTGCATGGAGGATCACGCGGGCATCCAGCGGACCAAAGAAGGGCTGGAAAAAGGGCTGGCGGAACTGAAGAAAATCAAAGACCGGCTGGTCCACCTGCGGGTGGAAGGAACCCCGGCCTACAATCCGGCCTGGAATTATTGCCTGGATCTGAAAAACCTGGTGCTGATCTCGGAGGCCATCGCCCTGTCCGCCCTCCACCGGGAGGAAAGCCGCGGCGCCCACACCCGGGTGGACTTCCCTGAATCCAGCCCGGAATTGGAAAAAGTGAACACCACACTCCACGACAAAAAAGGAAACATGGAATGGAGCCATGTTGTCCGGCCCGAAATGCCGGAAGAATTGAAACAACTGCTGACTTTGCCTGAGGAGCAAGGAAAAAATGAATGAAGTGACCGTAAGGGTCCACCGGGGAGTGACACACGGGAAGACGTTTCAGGAATTCACGGTTCCCATGGAAGAGGGGATGGTGATGCTGGATGCCCTGCACCACATCCAGGCCCATAACGCCCATGATCTGGCGGTGCGTTGGAACTGCAAGGCGGGCAAATGCGGCTCCTGCGCGGCGGAGGTAAACGGCAAACCCCGTCTGATGTGCATGACCCGCATGGACACCCTGGATTTGACCCGGCCCGTTACCGTGGAGCCCATGCGCGCCTTTCCGGTGATCCGCGATCTGGTGACGGATGTATCCTGGAACTACGGGGTCAACAAGCGAATCCCGCCGTTAAAGCCCCGCCCCCGTCAGGCGGACGGAACCCACCGCATGCTGCAAATGGATATTGACCGGGTCCAGGAATTTCACAAATGCATTGAATGCTTTTTGTGCCAGGATACCTGCCAT
>JAOUFO010000015.1 GCA_029858165.1 Deltaproteobacteria bacterium
CGGGGCGCCGTGCCCTGAGGCACCGTGCCCTGGGGCGCCCTTGACCTGAGGCGCCGTGCCCTGAGGAACCCTTTACCTGACGGACAAACTGCCCTCCCCCCAGAAACCCCCTGTTCCCATCCCTTAAAAGAAACCCTCTTTTTGGGGTTCTCTGGCATTCCCTTTGCGTTTACCTCAATATGGAGAGGTACAGGATGAGGCCTCTGCACAACTCGTTTTTTCCCATCCCCCTGCCCCCTTCCCAAAGGGAAGGGGTTGATATGATTGGGGGCCAGCGGCCCCCAATCCCCCGCGTTTTTATCAAAACGGGAGCTTTTGGCAGTTATGCAGAGGTCTCAGGATTATTCATAGGAGAGTGCTTCCCGGGTGGATACCTGGATGGCCTTCCGGGCTGGAATGCGGCTGGCCAGCCAGCCGAAAAGGAGTGTGGTCACCAGGGTGATCCAAAAGCCATCTATGCTGAAAGCAAACCGCAGGGAGGCATTATCCCCCAGCATTAAATTTCCAAAGAAGGGAGTGGCGGCCAGGCTTAAAGGCAAGGCCAGCAATAACCCCAAACCCACGCTGGCCGCGCTGATGATCATGCCCTCGGTGACAAACAGTTTGTAAATCTTCTCCGGGGTTGCGCCAATGGCTCTGAGGACGCCGATTTCCCGGGTGCGCTCCATGATGTTGATCCCAGTGGCAGAAGCCATTCCCAGGGCACTGACCATCAAAACCGTCAGAGCCAGGAAAACAATGGTGGTGAGAATGATGTTCAAATGGTCATAAACCACCTGTACCCGTTCGGCTTGGGACATCACATACAACACGTTTAAATCTGTCTTGGCGATGGCTTTTTCAATGTCCTTCTTCAAGTCCATGATTTGGTCATAACCTTTGTTGTCGGCTACAAACATAAGGCTGTTGACCAAATGGCCGGGGTTGGCAAAAGCATCGTACAATTCCCGGTCCATATAAATTTTGGGTTTTTCGAATTCCATGACGATGCCGACCAACCTGACGGTGAGTTCCTTGCCCGCCACTTTCATCAGATGGGTTTCTCCCACTTTGGGGTTTTTGTACAATTCAACGGCCTGTTGGTTCATCACGACTTCCGGCGCCTTCCCCCCTTTCAGCCAACGTCCTTTTTCCATTTTTAGGTTGAACAGGTCCGTGTCGTAAGGCAGAGCCACAACACCCACACCATCGTTTGTTGAAACGACTTTGTTTTGCAATTCCCCCTTTCCACCATTCCAGGCTTCAATGCGGCTTATGTTTTTAATGGTTTGAAAAGGGGCCAACGCGTGATCTTTCGGTAACGGACTCCCAAGCACCACCTGGACATCGTGTTTCATACCGTCTTTTACGTCCGATAAAAGCATCCACAGGGATTGGCGGACGTTAAACCCCGTGCTGAAAACAGCCACTCCAAACGCCATGGTCACCACTGTCAGCAAAAGACGGTATTTCCGGCGCCGGGTGTTTCTGATGGCCATGACCAGCAGAGTCGGCAGGGATATAAAACTCACTTTGTCCGTTTTGTTGCCCGTGCCCTCCTGCGGAATGCCATAATCGCTTATCGCATCATATACCGATACCCGAACGCCCTTTACCAGTGCCGGAAGAGAAAACAAAATGGGTACCAATAACCCAAAAGAGATAAGAATTCCATACAAATAAACAGGGAGTTCGGTAGTCAGGATTTGGAAATTGAGGATGTCTGCCACAAACCGGGCAAAGGCATTACCAGATAAAACGGCCAGGGGGATGGCGATCATGCTGGCAATCATGCCCATCAACAGGACCATGGTCAGGTACATTTGCACCACCTGGAACCCCGATGCGCCAATGGCCTTGAGAATACCGATTTGACGGATTTGCCGGGATAAAATGGAGGCCATGAGTTGGGAAACCAGCACCCCGGCCATCAGAAAGGCAAGCAACCCTATGCTTCCCTGCAATCCAAGCAACGTATTCAACTGCCATTGGTGGGGATGTTCATTCAACTTGGGGATATTGAATGTTTCCACCGCAATGGCTTGCTTTTGGAGATCACCTGTCAGGCTGTTCACCAAAGCCTGAACCTCCCCCCTGGAATTCACGTTTTTAAAACGCAGGATCAGTCGTTGATTGGATGGTTCCCCCGTGATATCCGAAAAGGTTTTTTTATCCGCATACCCATAAATAAAATGGTCCTGTGTGGCCGGTGCCTGAGCCGGATCAAAATTTATCCCGCTGACAGGGACATTTAGGATTCGTCCCCCCACCCGGATTCGGGCTCTGACCCCCGGCTTCAGGTTGGAAATTTTTTGTCCATCCCGTTCCATCAACATTGTTCCGGTTGGGGGGATAACCTCTCCGTTTTCGGAATAAAACCGTGCCAGATGGACCCGGCTGAAATCCTCCACCCCAAAAAGCCATAACGGAATCCACTCATCGGGATTCACCTCTATTCGTTGCATGGATAAATCCCTGAATTCGGCACTTTCCACCTCGGGCCTGTTTCTTAAGGCCGCCAAGTTCAGCTTGGCAAAATCTTTTGAGGTGAGGATGGCATGGGAGGGGGAGGTGTTCAGGAAATTAGCCTTGAGATCATTTTGCAAAATGGTGGTGGAAACCAGGAGGGAGCCAACCCCCCATAAACCGATGACCAGGGCAAAAACGGCCAACGCAGTGCGGCCTGGATTGATCAACAGGTCACGGACAACTTTTTTGAATTTGATGCTCCGGTCAGCGTTTCTTGTAAACAGCCCGAAAATAGCCGTGATGAGAAGGATAATGAATGAGTGCATATCAGTTCCCCTTTCCGTGGTTCAATTCACTTGTGATCTTGCCGTCACTGAGGGTGATGATCCGGTGGTACCCGGATTTAGAGATAAGGTCATGGGTGACCACAATAAGGGTTTTGCCCTGGCCCACCAGATCCGTAAACAGCTTGAGAACCACACTTGTGGTTTTGCTGTCCAGATTACCGGTGGGTTCATCGGCCACCAAAATGGGGGGGTCGTTGGCCAGGGCGCGGGCAATGGCGGCCCGTTGTTGTTCTCCACCGGACAAGGCAGCAGGCAGTTTGTCCTCATGTTTGGAAATACCCACCTGGTCCAGCAGTTCCGCCGCCCGGTTTTTACGCTCTTTTTTTGGGATGGAATCCACCAGGTCCATGGCCAACAAAATGTTTTCCGTGATGCTGAGGGTGGGAATGAGCTGAAAAAACTGGAACACAATCCCTATGTTTTTCCCGCGCCATTTGGCCAAATTGCTTTCATTCAAGGTATGAACCTCAGTTGAATTGATCATCACCCGGCCTTGACTGGGGTGATCTATACCGGTCAATAAATTAAGCAAAGTGGATTTTCCGCTTCCAGACCTTCCTGTGATAGCCACATGCTCCCCGATCCCGATTTCAAGATTGATATTTTGGATGGCATTAAATCGGCCCGCCGGGGTTTCAAACCACTTTGAAACCTGATTAAACTGGATGGCGTTTGTTGGGATTTTCATTTCGGCTGTTCTCCTCTATCGGATTGTAGAGCATTGGTTTTTGAATGCGGCCTTTCCAGGTGGCCCAACACTTATCTACTGGTTATTTGGCCCCCAGTTTATTGCCAATTTCTATCGCGCATGAGTACGGAAACTCGAAATCATTTTGATGGTAAAATAGGCACAAAGCATCCCCGTAATAAAACACATATACCCGGTTGCTTCCTCATAGAATCCGCCAATATGCGGGTCCTTGAACAGTTGAGCCAAAACAGGCGGCAGATACTGATTATGCAAAAAATACAGAAATGTTTTAAACGTGTGGTTCCAAAATCCGTCCACAAAACCAAACCAAATGATAAGCGAAAAATTCAATGAACCGTAGACCCAAATGGCCACAACACTTCTGGCCAGGTACAACATCCTCCACAACCAAAGCCCTACCCCGATGCCAATGGCGGTTAAAAAATACGTATGTGATCCAAACTCAATTGCTGTGTGCAACGATGCACTGATCACAAGCAGCAAGAACCCAGCTAACGAAAGAATCAGCATTTGTTTATTGGCGTTTTCCATGTTTTAACTCCTTAAGAAAATTGTTTGTACTCTTCCACAGTCTCTTCTGCCCAAATAACCAAAGCAGAGATGGTCATTCTATACTGCTTGACAATAGTCTTTGCCGCGAAGTTTGCATTTTTCAAATCCATTTTTTCATGTTGAATGATCCATGCTTTTAAAAAGCCAAGTGCATCCCGCAAATTTAGCAGCATTTTAATCCCGGATTGTTTATCCGTTTTTTCAAGATTATAAATAAACGCATTCATATCCAAAAAATAAGTTGTTAAATTTGATGAAAAATAATTCATCAGCGCATTGAACCAATCAACCCCTTGTTGGTTTATTTCGTAAATTGTTTTTTCAGGGTGTTCACCTTTTTTAATGATCTTCCCATCCAAAAGACCCGATTCATGCAGTCGTTTACAGTTTTTATAAACGGCAGGGGTGCTTATTTTTAAAAAAAGATTTACTCGGTTTTCTTCTATATGGTTTGCCAGATCATAGGCACTCATCGGCTTTCCCAATAAGGTTCCTAAAATGATCAGGTCAATGGTTGAGGGGGTCATTGAATTCCTCGTGGGATTTAGGTTTAGGCGGAAGGGCCATTTTTTGGGGGGTACTCCCGCTCACTTAATGTAAAGTAAACTACTATACCGTATAGTGTCAAGGAAAAATTTTGTCCTCTTGGATTTTCCCCCGTTTTTTCTCCCCCCAGAACCCCCCCTGTCCCCATCCCTTAAAAGGAACCCCCTTTTTAGGGTTCTCTGGCATTCCCTTTGCGTTTACCTCAATATGGAAAGTTGGTTGGTTTCACCTGAAGGTGAAGCAGAGAAATTCCACCGGTTCAACTCAGCGGGAACCCCATGGCCTTACTGAAAAAAAAGAACCACACCAATTTTATCCTGGGGATGATACTGGGGGTGGGGACGGCTCTGGGGCTGGTGGCCGGGCAATGGGAGGAAATCCCATATTATTGGCAGGGGGCCAAAGGGCAATGGGAGATTTTGTCCCACAGCAGGCCGATCCTGGAAGTGCTGGAGGACCCGGCGGTGACCCCCAAAGAAAAAGAACGGCTGAAGGTGGTTTTGCAGGCCCAGGCGGTGGCGATCTCCGAGATGGATTACCCGGATGACATCGGCTACACCACCTACGCCAAGCTGGACCGACCCCAGGTATCCTGGGTGGTGGTGGCTTCCCATCCGTTGGCCATCAAGGCCTACCTGCGTTGTTACCCTGTGTTGGGCTGTTTGTCTTACCGGGGTTATTTTAAGCGTGAGGAGGCCGAGGCGTTTGCCCGGGAACTGGATTCCAAAGGGTATGATACCTTTATCCGCCCGGTCCAGGCTTATTCCACCCTGGGATGGTTTGAAGACCCGGTGGTCAGCCCCATGCTGGAAGGCTCCGCATTGGATTTGGTGCGGACGGTGATTCATGAGCAGGGCCACCGGATTGTGTTTGCGCCGGGGGATACCAATTTTAATGAGTCTTTCGCCTCTTTTTTGGAACTGGAGGGGACCCGGCGGTACCTGAATCGGTTGAACGACCCCCGGATGAAAAACCGGCTGGCGGCCCAGGTGGCTGATGAGCAACGGTTTCAGGCCATCTTGGAGCGGGGAAGGGCAAAATTGATCAGCCTGTATGCGGCTGACCTTGGAGTGGATGAAAAACGGTCGGCCAAACAACAGATTTTCCGGGAGATGGTTCAGGACTATCAAAATCAGAAAAAATATTTTAAAGTATGGGTCCCGGCTGGCTGGTTCAAAGGGGGGATGAACAATGCCCATCTGGTGGCCTTGGGCCAATACACCACCTATGTCCAGGCCTTTGCCGCTTTGCTGAAAGAATGCGGCGGGGATTTCCCCCGGTTTTACATTGCGGCCCAAAAACTGGCCCAAGCCCCCCCGGATCAAAGGGCGGCCCGGTTGGACCTGTTGAACACCTCTCAGACCACAGCCCATGACGGATGACCACCCCAACCCGGACCAAATCCTTCCCTCCGGGGGGACCCTGCGCTCCCGGCTGCCCCCCTGGCTGAAAGTGAAGGCCCCCCACGGCCCCCGGTTTTTTCAACTGCGGGCCATGGCCCGCCAGCGCAATCTGGCCTCGGTGTGCGAGGAGGCCCGCTGCCCCAACATCGGAGAATGCTGGCAGGGGGGCACCGCCACCTTTATGCTGCTGGGGGATACCTGCACCCGGGGTTGCCGGTTCTGCTCGGTGAAAACCCGGCGCACCCCCGCTCCCCCGGATGAGGCGGAGCCTCAACACATTGCAGACACCCTGGGGCAGATGGCCCTGGATTATGTGGTGTTGACCACTGTGGACCGGGATGACCTGCCGGATCAAGGGGCGGGCCACATGGCCCAGACCCTGCGCCGGGTGCGTCTGGCGGCCCCCAACACCCTCCAGGAGATTCTGCTGCCGGATTTTCGGGGGGATGAAGACTGCCTGGCCGCGGTGCTGTCCGCCGGTCCGGATGTGGTGTCCCACAACCTGGAAACGGTGGAACGGCTGACCCCCCGGGTGCGGGATCCCCGGGCGGGCTACGACCAATCCCTGGGGGTGTTGCGGGCCGTCAAACGGCTGGCCCCAAAGGTATGGACCAAATCCTCCCTGATGCTGGGGCTGGGAGAACACCCGGAGGAGGTGGCCCGGGCCATGGCCGATTTGCGGGAGGTCGGCTGTGATTTTTTAACCCTGGGCCAATACCTTCAGCCGGACCGCACCAAGCTTGCGGTAGAACGGTTTGTGCCTCCAGAGGAGTTTTCCCGCTGGGAGGCCCAAGGGCGGGCCATGGGATTTGCCTATGTGGCGGCCGGGCCGTTGGTGCGCAGTTCCTACCGGGCGGCCGAATACTTTTTGGCCCGGCTGGCGGGGACGGATTCCCCTCCAAAGGCCGCGGGAGAAACCCGGTGATTCCATGGAAAACGCGGGTGCTTAACCAACAAAGAGGTGTTTTATGCTAAGAAAAGACAAAACCGTATGGGTTGCGGCGTTTGTGGTGTTTTGCGTTTTGATCTGGATGGCTGTGGGGCCGGGAGCCCCCCCCGAACCCTCCTCCCCGGCCGCACCAGCCTATCAGGGCATAGCCCCCCGTTCTCCGTTTAAACAATTGGATCAAAAAGTGCGGCTGACCCAGGGCCAAACGACCGCTTCGGTTCTGTTTGCCGCATAATCCCCTGGACCTCACATGCTTTGGTTGCTGGTCATTCCTTTGTTGGTGCTTCCCTGGCTGGAAGGGTGGCTGTTTATCCGCATTCACCTGCCCTTTGTGCTGGCCGTGGTCTGGAGCCTGGCTTCGGCATATATCGGCTGGAGGTTTGCCAGACGGGAGGATCTGGCTTTGTGGAACGATGTGGATTCCGCAATCCGCAACGGCCGTCTGCCCACCCGGGAGGCGGTGGAAGGGCTGATGGTATTGGCCGGGGGGTGGCTGCTGATTGTGCCGGGATTGATCACCGATATTCTGGGGGCGCTGCTGTTGTTTCCTCAAACCCGGGAAGAATTGGCCGAACCGATCCGGGCCATGATCAAACCGTTTCTCAAGCGATAAGGGTTGTCAATCCACCGAAAAAAAGCTTATAAAGAAAGCAGGCGGTCCACCGGCGGAGTGCTTTAAAGCCCGGGGACCGGGAATCGGGATTTCCCCCGGCTTTTGCCAGGGGTTGTTCCGGCGGTGTCAGAAGGAACTGACATCGGATCCAATCAGGCAAGGAGAAAGCCGATGATTGACAAGGATGCGATGAAGGTCGTGGAAGCAGTGCTGTTTTCCACCCCGGATGTGTTGTCCTCCAAACAAATCGCCGATGTGCTGGGGAACGACTTCCCCACTCAGAAAGTCCGCTCCCTGGTGGATTTGCTCAACGAAGAATACCAATCCACGGACCGCACCTTCCGCATCCAACGGGTGGCGGAGGGGTTTCAGATGCGCACCCTGCCCATGTACAAAACATGGCTGACCCGGTTGGAGCCGTTGAAGCCCCTGCGGTTAAGCCAGGCCGCCATGGAAACCCTGGCCATCGTGGCCTACCGCCAGCCGGTGATTCGGGCGGATATTGATTATCTGCGGGGCGTGGATTCCTCTCACAACCTGCGTTCTCTGCTGGAAAAAAAGCTGATCCACATTGCGGGCAAGGACACCGGCCCCGGCAGACCCATCCTGTACACCACCACCAAAAAATTTCTCGGCCTGTTCAGCCTCAATGATTTAAAAGACCTGCCCACTGTGGAAGAGCTGAACCTGCCCGGCCCCAACCCCCGCCCCCAACAGCTTCCCCTGGAAGCCGCCGGGTAAACCCAAAAGAAGTGCAACCAGCCAGCCTATGGCGTTTGGAGCCGACAGGCGACACAACGCAGGGCTGTGCTGGTTGCCGGAGCGACCCCAAAAAGAAAGGCGCCAGCCCGGCCAAAAGGGGCCTTTGGGCCGTCGCTTTGGGATTTTTTGCGGGTTATTCCTCCCTCAGCACTTCCAGGGGTTTTTTGGCCAAGATGTCCAGACTTCCGATCACCCCCATCAGCACCGTCAGACCGGCGGCACCGGCCCAGGCGGCCAGATAGGGCAGGGGGTGCCATTGCCATTCTCCCTGAAACACCCGGGTGACAAGCCCCCAGGACAGCACCCCCGCCGCCGCGGCCCCCACTCCTCCGGCCACGCCCCCCAACAGCAGGTATTCCACCGCCAACACCCCCGCCACCCGCAGGCGGGCGGCCCCCAAGGTTTTCAGCAGCACCACTTCTCTTAACCGTTGGTATTTGGTGGTGGAAAGACTTCCGGCCAGAATCACCATTCCGACGGCGATGGTGAAGGCGGCCATGAACTGCACCACGGCGGCGATCCGGTCCATGATATTCTGAATGGTGTGGATGACCCCCTCTGCGTCTATGGAGGTGACATTGGGCAGGGCCTGGGACAGGGCCTGTTGCAGGGCCACCCGCCGGGCTGTGTCCTCCACCCGCATGGCGGTGGTGAACACCTGGGGTGCGTTTTCCAAAAACCCCGGCATAAACACCAGGGAAAAATTGATTTGGCGGCTGCGCCAGTTGAGTTTTCGGATGGAGGTGATGGTGGCGGTGAGGGGAAGGCCCTGGATGTTCACCGTGACGGTATCCCCCAACCCCAGATGGGTGCGTTCCACCCACCAGTCGGCCACCGAAACCTGGGGGCCGGGGATGGCGGGGTTCACCCCCATGGTACCGGAGAGCAGTTCCTCTCCATTTTCCAGGGTGTCCCGGTAGGTCAGGGCGTATTCAAAAGACACGGTGCGGCGCAATTCTTCATCCCCGTCCAGGTCATCCAGCCGCACCGGCTTTCCGTTCAAATCCTGGATGCGTCCCCGCACCAGGGGCAGCAACCGGGGGGGGGTCAGCCCCTGCCCCGCCACCACCCGGTTGAAGGTGGTTTGTTGCCGGGGCTGAATATCCACAAAAAACAAGTTGGGGGCGTTCTGGGGAGCGTTTACCCCGATCTGGCGAAACAGGTCCCCCCGCACCACATACACCGCCAATACCAACAGCACCCCCAAACCCAAGGAGATCACCACCAGGGGGGTTTGGTTCCCCGGCCGGTACAACCCGGCCAACCCCTGGCGCCACACAAAAAACGGCGGGCGACCCAGCCGGGGCAGCAGCCACAGGACCCCTTTGGCCGCCAGCAGCAACGCCGCCACCGCTCCCAGAAGTCCCCCGAAAAAAATCCCTCCCATTTTGGCCGATCCGGATTCCCAATAGGACAATCCGGCCAGCAAAGGCAGGGCAATCCCGATCCACAAAACCGCCCGCCTGCGGCGCTGCCGGGGGGGGGACATGGGTTCCACATCCCGGCGGAACACCCTGGCCGGGGGGGCCTGCCGCGCCTCCAGGATGGGGGGCAGGCTGAAAGCCAGGGTGGTCAGGGTGCCCAGGGCCAGCCCTTCCAGGGCGGCTCTCCAGGATGGTTGAAAAACCAGGTCCACCGGCAGCAACCCTTCCAGAAGCCGGGCCACCAGCCCCTGAAGCCCCAGCCCCAGGGCGGCCCCCATCAGGCTTCCCGCCATTCCCAATGCCGCCGTTTGGGCCAGATACACCCACAGCACCTGCCGGGAGGAGCCCCCCAAACATTTGATGATGGCGATGGTATCCAGCTTGCGGGTGAGAAACGCGCGGATGGCCGAGGAAACCCCCACTCCGCCCAGCACCAGGGCCACCAGCCCCACCAGATTCAGATAGCGGGTCAATTGACCGATGAACCGGTTGACCTGCGGCTGGGCCTGATCAAAGGTTCGCACCTCGGCATAGCGGTCCGGCAATCTGGATTTCAGCCGGTCCGCCGCCAGCAGGGGGTCCATTTTGGGGGGCAGTTTGATCAACGCCCGGTAGCGCACCATGCTTCCGGGTTGGATCAGCCCGGTGGCCTCCCCTCCCCCCGTTGTAAGGATCACCTTGGGCCCCAGACTGAACAATTGCACCGCCCCGTCCGGCTCCCGGATCAATTCATCAGCCACCCGGAAGCGGCCATTTCCCAGGCGGATTTCATCCCCCACCCGCAGACCCAGGTGCAACAGCAAAGAGCGGTTGGCCACCAGGGTGTTTTGGTTTAGGGATTCCCACAACGGGCGGCCGGAGCCGGTTTCCACCCGGCCATAAAAGGGGTATCCGGGGTCCACCGTGCGGACTTCCACCAGCTTGGTCCCCTTGGCTGTTCGGGCCATGGAAACAAACTCCCGGGAAATCACCACCTGTGCCCCCCGGCGTTGCAGGTCGTCCAGGGCGGCTTGCTCCCGGGGAACAAACGGGCGGGTGCTGGCCATCACCATATCGGCGGCCATCAGACTTCTGGCCTCGGCAACCATCTGACCATCCAGGGCCAGGCCAAAGGCCCGCACCGCCACCAATCCCCCCACCCCCGCCGCCACCGCCAGGCTTAAAAAAGCCATCCGTTTCCAGGATGAGCGGATTTCCCGCAACAACATGGCCCACACAAACCGGCTCATGGGGCGGCCCCCCCGCCTTTTGCCCGGTTGGGTTTGCCTTTTGCCGTCTGGTCTTTGGCTGACTGGTTTTTGGCGGTTTTGGCTTTGGGGGGCTTATCCGTTTTGGTGTTGCCTGGTGTGTGATCCCCCACAATGCGGCCATCCTTTATCGTCACCACCCTTTGGGCGTCGGCAGCCACTTCCTGGTCGTGGGTGACCAGCACCAGGGTCACCCCTTCCTCCCGGTGCAATTGGCGCAGCAGTTCCATCACATTTTTTCCGTTGGCGCTGTCCAGGTTGCCGGTGGGTTCATCCGCCAGCAACACCGGGGGGCGGCAGGCAAAGGCCCTGGCCACAGCCACCCGCTGTTGTTCCCCTCCGGAAAGCTGGGCCGGATAATGGCCTCCCCTGGCGGTCAACCCCACCCGCTCCAACAACTGCTGCGCCCTGGCCGAGGCCTCCCGGAAGGAGGCCCCCCGCCCTCCCCGGATTTCCAACGGCAGGGAGATATTCTCCAGGGCGGTCAGGGAGGGAATCAATTGAAAGGTCTGAAACACAAATCCCAAAGTTCTGCCCCGAAACCGGGCCAGTTGGTCCTCGTTCATGCGGGTGATTTCCTGCCCGTCCAGATGGATTTCCCCGGTGGTGGGGGTATCCAGCCCGGCCATCAGTCCCAGCAGGGTGGATTTTCCCGAACCGGACGGCCCCATCACCGCCACAAACTGTCCACGGGGAATGGAAAGCTCCAGCGGGTGAAGGATGGTCAGGGGCTGTCCACCGCTGGCCAATACCTTGGAAAGCCACTTGATCTGAATCATAAGCCTGGGAGGGGAGGTGAAGGAAAACCGGGGAAATCAATAAGCTCAGGGAATCCCGGCTCTTTTCAGGATACACCCCAGCCCGTCAGTGGAACACCCGAAAATTTTCCTTTTGAAAAAAAGGTCGGGGGCTTCTTTCTGTTTACACCCCCAACAGAAAATGTTAAATCTGGATTCAGAAACGAACACCCCAACCCACTCTCCGGGTTCTCGCCCGGCGCGGTTCCCGGGGGCCCGCATCCAGCAACCAACATCCCGCAAAACCATGAACATCATGGAAGTCACCAATTCCGTCTGGGAAGCATACCAGGTGGGAGTGTACTATCCTTCCGAATGGAAGGGACGGCTGAGCATTGAAGAAGCCTATCAGGTCCAAATGGCCATTTTGGACCGCCACAAACGCGGGGGGGATGTACAGGCCGGGTGGAAAATCTGTCTCAATCACATGGCCACCAAAAACCAGTTTCACCTGACCACCCCTGTTTTTGGTTTTTTACTGGAATCCAACCGGTATCCCTCCAACATTTCCCTGTCTTACGATGACCTCATCCAACCCGGTTTTGACAACGAGTTGTGCCTGACCTTCGGCCAACGGCTGAAAGGCCCCAACATCACCCCGCTTCAAGTGCGTCAGGCGGTCCTGTCGGTGGCCCCGGCCCTGGAGGTGGTGGAGCGCCGGGGGGATTTCTCGGCGGATTTATCCCTGACCATCATAGACAATGTGCAGCAAAAAGCGTTTATCACCGGCCGGGAGGTCACCGACCTGCCCCAAAACCTGGGGCTGCACCAATCCGAGGTGGATGTGTTCTTAAACGGAGAATTGCAGGAAACCACCAACGGCACGGACCATCTGGCGGACCCTGCCGCCACCGTGGCCTGGCTGGTCAACCGGTTGTCCGATTTCGGGCTGGCCCTGGAACCGGGGATGCGGGTGATGACCGGCTCCATCACCCGTGAATTCGCCCCCGCCCCCGGCGATTTTTATGAGGCCGTCTTCGGCCATTACGGCAAGGTCTCCGCTGAAATCCGCTAAACCGCACAATGGGCTTGTGCCCCCCGTATTCACCTCTCCCCGGCCGCGTTCTGCCCCCCGTGCTTAGCGCGCCCCTGGAATCCAGCACCCCGCACTGCCATCCGCCTGTCGGCGGCTTTTTCCGGGCTGGCGCCTTTCTTTTCAGGCCCCCTGGACCCTGAGGCCTTCTATCTCAGACCCTGGGGCGCGGTGGGGCTTGCTTCCCCGGAGGTTTTTTTCAGGGTTTGGTTTTAGAACCCAAAGCCGATCTGGATGGCGGATTGTTTGGTTGTATCGTTATACAACAACTGGGTATAGACATTGGCTTCGGTTTCAAGTTCCAAGCCGGCGGTGTAGGAAGGGTCCCGCTGAATCAATTCTTTGTAATGGAAGTATTCCCCTTCGGCCACCAAATGGATAAATCCATACAATTGAAACCGGAAGGCGACCACCCCCACCAGGTTGTCCAGATACCCGTTGACCAGCAGCCCCCCCCATTCATCAAAGGGAATCACTTCCGTGGTGATGGCCATTAACAGGGAATAAGGCCTGCGGCTGATGCGTTCAAAGGCCGGCTTGTTGGCTGTGTAGCGGCCCATCACTCCGATGGCAAAGACTGTGCGGATGGCATCCACCGTGGCGATGCGCAGTTTGGCCCGCAACACGCCGTTTTCAAAATCGGTTTCCGGCTTGGTTTGGTGGTTGGAATCGGCCAGCAATTGCAGATTGCCCAGTTGAAAACCGTAACGCAGATTGGCCAGCCGGAGGTCCGGCTTGGAATAATCCTCAATCACGATGGTGGTGTGAAATGTGTGGTCGGTGAATTGATCAAACGCTGTGGGGTAGCGGATGATATTGGCCACATTCACCCCCGGACCGGCCCCAAAAAGGTCCTCGGCCAATACCCGGCCCGCCGGGGCTGAAATGGACCCGGCAGTCAACAATACGGCCAAAACCAACCTGAACCCGGCCAACAGGCCGCCCAATCCCATCATCCAATCCCGGCGATTTTTTAAAGCCGGGAGCCGTTGAATCCTCATCCTTGATCGCTCCATCAGGGGATACCTCCCATCCTTGGGGTTTCCGTAAAGTTACCGTCCAACCTGCCCGGTCAATCCCGCGGCAGGGTTTGATACAAATATCCTGCCATCCCCAATGTAAACCAGTCATTGAGGCCGGTGGCCAGACTGGATGCCAGTGAAATCTCCCGCCGGACCATTTGGGGGCGGTCTTGTTCCAAGGCAAAGGCGGCCAGATGGAGATGCACCCGGGCCACGCCGTTTTGGTCGCTTTCTTTTTGAAAGCGGTAGGATGCCTCGGAAAGCAGCCCCTTGTAATCTTTTCCGTCAAACGAAAGACGGATGATTTCTGCCTTTTGCTCCATGGCCAGCGGAAAAGCCAGAGGGACCATTCTTTCATCCCCCAAGATGGAGGACAACACCCTTTGGGCCGCAACCAGCTTGCCGTTTTGAATGTAGGCCCTGGATGCCAAAAGCATCACCATATACCGGGGCAATCCCTTTTGCTCCCCGGATGAAAAAGAGGCCAAAGAGCGGGTGAACAGCACTTCAGCCTCCCGGTAATTTCCCTGGGAAAACCGGATGAATCCATCCAGGGCCAGGATGGTGGGGGTCAGCCCCTCCCGCTGGGCCAGGGGGGTGTCCATAATCCGTTTGAGGTATCCTGTGGCTTTTTCCGCCTGTTCCTCATCAAACGAATAGGGTTCATCCGGGGCTACCCGATACGGTTTTATAAAGCTGTTTCTGGAGCGGAAGGCCATCAGCAGATGCAACTGGGCCATCCTGAACCAATCCTGGACATTCCGGGACTGGCGGGCGGACCATTCCCGGGTTTGGGATTCAATCCG
>JAOUFO010000254.1 GCA_029858165.1 Deltaproteobacteria bacterium
TAATAAAACAAATCCACCCCCATCAGCACAAAAACCGGTAAAAACACCACAGCCGTGGCCAACACCACCACCCAGAACATCCCCCGGCGGCGGCGCCAGGGGCTGGCCGCAAACGCCGCCCAGACGGGCAGCCCGGTGAAGGTCAGGATCACCGCCAGATCAAAGCGGACCCCGTGCAAAAAGGCCAGGGCCACATCCCCCGCTCCGAATCCGGCAAACACCGGGTGGTACATCCAATAAAACACCAGCCGGTAGCCGGTGAACACCGCCAGCAGCCCCCCCCACAACGCCAGCACCATCCGCCATCCCCAGCGGTTCACCCAAACAGGGGGGGCGGCCTCACCGGTTTTATCCCCTTCCGGGGGGGCGGCGGCCATCCGGGCGGCAACCCGGCTCCAAAGACCTGAGAAGGTACGGTTCATAAGGGGAAAGAATGAAGGTGAACAGGACAAAAGGAACCCCCGGTCCATCCAACCTTCAGCCAGGGGGGCAACCGGGGAAAAAGCTCTTTTGTAACTGTTCCTCTCTTTTTTCCCTTTGTCCATCCCATCGGTTCTATTTTAACGATCCCCCGGAAAATCCTCCTGGGAGACCCCCCCGGAAGCCCCCGCCGGTTTGCCCCACGGCTCACCGGGTTTTCCGCCAAGGCCAACCCTTAAAAATAAAAACCCCCGGCACCGCTTTTGACAGCGATACCGGGGGTTTTTATGCGTTGGGCCGGGGTTTCCCCCGTTTGGAGGGATTACATCATCCCGCCCATGCCTCCCATGCCGCCCATGCCGCCCATGCCGCCCATATCGGGGGCACCGCCGGCCTGCTTGGGCTGGGGTTTTTCAAAAACCGAGGCTTCGGTGGTCAGGATCAGGCTGGAGACGGAAGCGGCGTTTTCCAACGCCACCCGGGTCACCTTGGCCGGATCAATGATCCCGGCCTTCACCATATCCACATATTCCTCTTTTCCGGCGTCAAAACCGAAGTTCACATCCTTGGAATGGCGCACCTTGTCCACCACCAGCGAGCTTTCCATTCCGGCGTTTTCCACAATCTGCCGGATGGGGGCCTCTACGGCCTTCAGCACAATGCGCGCGCCCACCAACTGGTCGCCGTGCAGACCGGCAATGGCCTTGGTGATGGCGTCGGTGCAGCGCAGCAATGCCACGCCGCCGCCGGGAACAATGCCTTCTTCAATGGCGGCGCGGGTGGCGTTGAGCGCATCTTCCACACGGGCTTTTTTCTCTTTCATTTCCATTTCGGTGGAGGCACCCACATTGATGACGGCAACCCCGCCGGACAGCTTGGCCAGCCGCTCCTGGAGTTTTTCCCGGTCATAATCGGAGCTGGTGTCTTCCACCTGGGCCCGAATCTGGCCGATGCGGGCTTTGATATCCGCGGGCTTGCCGGAACCGTCAATGATGGTGGTGTTGTCTTTATCCACCACAACCCGTTTGGCGCTGCCCAATTGGTCCAGAGTCAGATCTTCCAGTTTCATGCCCATTTCCTCGCTGACCAGCTGGCCGTTGGTGAGGATGGCGATATCCTGCAACATGGCCTTGCGACGGTCTCCGAAGCCGGGGGCCTTCACCGCCACACCCTTCAGGGTGCCGCGGATTTTGTTGACCACCAGGGTGGCCAGGGCCTCACCGTCCACATCTTCGGCGATCAGCAAAAACGGTTTTCCCGATTTGGCGATTTGCTCCAGGATGGGCAGAATATCCCGCATGTTGCTCACCTTTTTCTCGGTGATGATGATCAGCGGGTTTTCCAGGGTGGCTTCCATGCGGTCCGCGTCGGTGATGAAATACGGGGAAAGATAGCCCCGGTCAAACTGCATTCCTTCCACCACTTCCAGGGTGGTTTCGGCGCTTTTGGCCTCTTCCACCGTGATCACGCCGTCCTTGCCCACTTTGTCCATGGCTTCGGCGATGATGTTGCCGATGGTTTCATCGCTGTTGGCGGAAATGGTTCCCACCTGGGCCACTTCTTTGGTGCCGTTCACCTTTTTGGAAATATCCTTCAGGTGGACCACGGCGGCCTTTACGGCGAAGTCAATCCCCCGCTTGAGGTCCATGGGGTTGGCCCCGGCGGCGATGTTTTTATTGCCTTCGGCCACGATGGCGTGGGCCAGCACGGTGGCGGTGGTGGTGCCGTCTCCGGCCACATCCGAGGTTTTGGATGCCACCTCGCGCACCATTTGGGCGCCCATGTTTTCTATCTTGTCTTCCAGTTCAATCTCCTTGGCCACCGAAACACCGTCTTTGGTGATCAACGGGGCACCGTAGGATTTTTCAATCACCACGTTGCGGCCTTTGGGGCCCAGGGTCACACTGACCGCCTTGGCCAGTTTGGAAATGCCGGACAACATGCGGGCGCGGTTATCAGCTGCAAAAACAATTTCCTTTGCTGCCATGTTTAAGTTTCCTTCCTCAATTTAAGAAATTAGGTTTGAGACTTTTGCATCCCCGTTTGTTTCCCCTCCACCGTCCCTTTAACAAAAGGAAAAGGGGTTGATCTGGTTGGGGGTTTGTGCCCCCCTTCCATCAAGCTTTGGTTTAAACCCACGGGAAAATCAATGGGTGATGCGGAAGTCTCGGTTTTGAAATTCGGGTTGGGAATTGTTCCGGGATTACAGTACACCCAGAATGTCATCTTCGCGCATGATCAGGTATTCCTTGCCGTCCAGGGTCACTTCGGTTCCGGCGTACTTGGAAAACAAAATCAAATCCCCTTCTTTCAGATCCACAGGGACCAAAGTGCCGTCTTCCTTGCGTTTGCCTTTTCCCACGGCTTTAACCTTGCCTTGCTGGGGTTTTTCCTTGGCGGTATCGGGGATAAAAAGTCCACTGGCGGTTTTGGTTTCAGGCTCAATCCGCTCTACAATCACGCGGTCCTGCAATGGGCGTATTTTCATATCTCCTTCCGGTTCTTTGAAGGTTAAGTAAGAAACAGTGCGCACCGTGTTCCGGCCCGGATTTCCCGCCGTAAGGCGGTCCGCCGGGGGCGGACAGGGTGGCTTTGACCATTCAGCAATGTGGGGGCATTCCCCAAAAATCCGGGTGAACACCGCCCTTTCATTTGAAAAGCCGGGGCTTTCCTTGAATTACTAGCAATCTATATAGGCGAGTGCTAAAAGTCAAGCCCCTTCTAAAAACTCGTTTGGGGAACCCGGTGGTTTGAGCTTGCGCACATCAGGAGGAAAAGGCTTTAATGAGCCAACCCGCTCCCCCCACATGAAGATGATTTTTCCATGAACATTTTAACTTTGGTCCGAATTCTGGGCATCCTCACCGGTGTGATTGGTGCCTTTATGTTGTTGGCTGTGGGTGCCGGTTTGTTTTACGGGGAGGGGGATTGGGACAAGTTTTTGGTTGTAGCCCTGGGTTCCATGGGGGTGGGGGGGATGATGGCGTTTATTGGCCGCAACGCCACCGAGGTGAGTGAACGGGATGGTTTT
>JAOUFO010000255.1 GCA_029858165.1 Deltaproteobacteria bacterium
CAATCTGCTCAGCCAGGAATCTCTGGTGACCGATGTGGTGAACATGGCCGCCCTCAGTGTACTGGAAGCTCAGGAAGGAGTGCTGTGACCGGTTTCAAACAACCTCTTTCCGGGGAGGCCATCCATCGGCTGTATGCCAAACGCGCCCGGTTTTACGATTTTACGGTCAATCTGTATTACCTGCTGGGGTTTCGCAAATTTCATTACCGGCGCCGGGCGGTGGAAGCCTTGGGGCTTCAAATGGGGGATACCGTGGTGGAAATCGCCTGCGGCACCGGCCTGAACTTTGGGCTGCTGTGCAAGGCGGTGGGACCCCGGGGACGGGTGGTGGGGGTGGATTTTTCCCCCCAGATGCTGGATGTGGCCCGGCGCAGGGTGGCCCGCCGGAACTGGCCCAATGTGGTACTGGTTCAGTGTGATGCCGCCGATTACCGGTTTCCCCCCCGGGTAAACGGGGTGCTTTCCACGTTTGCCCTTACCCTGATTCCCCACTATGAAAAGGTGGTGGCCGTCGGCTGCCAGGCTCTGGCCGCCGGGGGGCGGTTTGTGGTGCTGGATTTGCAGATTCCCCGCAACTGGCTAAGGCCCCTGGCCCCCCTGGGGTTGTGGCTGGTGCGTCCCTTCGGCAACACCTGGGCATCCACCACCGCCCGCCCCTGGGAAGCCCTGGCACGTCACCTGCCCGTCGTGCGGCGCACCAGCCTCTATTTTGATGTCCCCTACCTGGCTGTGGGCCACAAAGAAAGGCGGTGAACCCCGCCCCAAGCCGCCGCCAGGCGGATGGCGGTGGTGAACCGCTGGACAGGAACCCAAAAAGAAAGGCACCAGCCAGCCTTCGGCGTTTGGAGCCGCCAGGCGACACAACGCAGGGCTGTGCTGGTGCTGGACAGCACCCAAAAAGAAAGGCGGTGAACCCCGCCCCAAGCCGCCGCCAGGCGGATGGCGGTGGTGAACCGCTGGACAGGAACCCAAAAAGAAAGGCACCAGCCAGCCTGCGGCGTTTGGAACCGCCAGGCGACACAACGCAGGGCTGTGCTGGTGCTGGACAGGACGCAAAAAGAAAGGCGGTGAACCCCGTCCCCCGCGCCCCCCATTTACGGGCAGTGAGGAAAACTTAAACCGGGGCAAAAGGGGGTCAGGGTTGGATGCGGCGCTCTGGATTCCTCGGTGTGGAATGCGAAACAGCAACCGCCATCAACGCCCCGGGAGAGGAACCCGACTGGGCGAAAACAGAGGAATTTACCCGGCCAAGCAATTGGTTCAATCCGTGAATTTGTGATTCCAGTTCCCTGGCCACCGCCGCATTCTCCTCTGCGGTGGCCGAAGTCTGGCTGGTGATGGATTCCACCTGTCTGATGGCCGACTTAATCTGGTTGAGCCCGTTGGCCTGATCAGATACCGCCAGGGAGATTTCCTGAACCTTCCCCGCCGCAACCCCCACCGTTTGCCGGATATCTCCCAAAAAATCGGCCATCTTTTTGGCCAACAGCGAGCTTTGTTCAATTTCGGTCAATGAGTTTTCCAGAAGTCTGGTTGTGTCCTTGGCGGCCTGGGTGCTTTTTTCGGCCAAGGCCCTCACTTCGGCGGCCACCACGGCAAACCCCCGACCATGAACCCCCGCCCGCCCGGCTTCCACCGCCGCGTTCAAGGCCAGCAGGTTGGTCTGAAACGAAATATCATCAATGGCCTGAATAATCTCGGATATTTGGTTGGAGCTTTCGGTGAGCATGTTCATGTGTGAAATCACATTGTCCATCAGTCTGGCCCCCGATTCCACTTTGTCGGTCACATCCAATGCCATGCGGGATGCGTTTTGGGCATGAGAGGCATTTTCATTGGTTTGACCAGCCAGCAGGGTCAAAGTGGCGCTGGTCTCCTCCAAAGAGGCGGCCTGATTGGTTGCCTGTCCTGAAAGGTGGTCCGCGCTGTTGGAAATCTGGTGGGAAGCCTCATTGATTTTTTGGCCCATGCGTTTGACCTCCCCGATCAACCGGATCAACTGAAGATTGGCGGTTTCCAGCTTTTTTTCAGATTGGTGCATCACCTTGCTGCCTTCTTCCAATCGTTTGGCGGATTGGTCCAATTCCCACAATTGATAGATCATCAGCCCCAACACCATGGCCGAAACCAACGCAATGTTGATGGTAAACAACAAAACCGAAACTTCAGGAGTGGGATGGTAACTTAAAAAATGAAAGGCATCATCCATCACCCCGCTAAACACCACCAGGGCCACAAAACCGATCAGCCAACCAAGGCTTTGACGAAAATTTTGAAAGGTGAACGACCCCACCAGGGCCATCAGGGACCAGATCATCACCCCCCCGCTGGCAATAAGGCCCCCCAAAGCCCATTGCAAAAAAAACGGCAACAACAGGCTCATGGAAACCTGAATAAACCCCACCAATCCAAAATTTTTCGTCCCCGAAAACAACCACAGGTTCCAAAAAGTAAAAAACGTGTACCCGAAAGGAATGAGGGAGGCGGCGTACAGCCCGAAATAAGAGGTGATTCCCCCCCACACCAAACCGCCTCCGCTCATAAAGACCCCCATCAGGATCAAAAACATGTGCTGTTGTTTTTCTTTATCCGTATTTTCCGGGCGGTTTCCCAGGGAGGTCAGTCTTTGGAAAAATGGTTTCATAGGGGGTTCTTGTTGTTGGTTTGTGATGGATTGGAAGCTTTGCATGGCTCGTTTTTTTCCCTCCCCCGGCCCCAGGAAAGGCAGGCAACCCGGCCAAAAGGGCCGAAAGGCCCGTGCCGGTGCGAACTGCCAGACAGCCAAAAAGAAAGGCAGGCAGCCCGGCCAAAAGGGCCGAAAGGCCCGTGCCGGTGCGAACTGCCAGACAGCAACCCAAAAAGAAAGGCTTTGATCCCTCCATCATCTTGGGGAATACATGCCTAAATTTGGCTTATTTAAATACATCAAGTCCCCCTGAATGGCCCAAAAATTATCTCATACTTTTTAGAGAAGCTCTACCGTTTTTCATCCAAACCGCAGGAAAGCATGGGTTTGGTTTGGTGTATTTCGGCTTCAAATCCATTCACCGGGCTGGCTCTGTCTTCCTTCTTGGGGGGATTCCCCTTATAGTATGGTTCAGTGTTTGAACCTGTCCGCCAACCTTACAGCCCATGGAACCAAGCCCATGACCCCCCCATTGTTCCGCACCCCCATCCGAACCCTGCTTCATTCCACCCCTGTGGGTACCAGGGTGCGTGCCCACGGCTGGGTGCGCACCCGAAGAGACGGCGGCGGGGTCCGGTTTATTGAAATCAACGACGGATCCTGTTTGGCCAACCTCCAGGTGGTGGTGGAGGAATCCAGCCCCCAATACCCCCGGACCGAGGGGGCCGCCACCGGCTCCAGCGTCATTGTGGAAGGGGAGCTGACCCCATCCCCGGCCAAAGGGCAGCGGGT
>JAOUFO010000256.1 GCA_029858165.1 Deltaproteobacteria bacterium
GCCCACAAATGTGACGGCCTTTAACGCGGCTGAGGAACCCCTGGACACCGCATCCTCCAGGTCCGCGGGGCCGGTGGCCGCCCCGGCCACAAACACCCCCGGCCGTTGGGTCACCACGGTGTTCAGGGGGCTTTGGCCCTGAGTGGCCAGCCACCCGTGGCCTTCCAAAGGCAGCTTGAACAGTTTGGACATTTCGCGGGTGCCGGGGCTGGGCTCCATCCCCACCGAAAGAATCACCATGTCCATGGGCACTTCCATGGGGCGGCCCAAGGTGGTGTCTTCTCCTTTGACCACCAGCTGGTCTCCCCGCATGGTGATTTCCGTAACGATGCCCCGGATGAAGTTCACCTTTTTTTCCTCCTGGGCCTTCCAGTACACCATATCCTCCCAAAAGCCGTAGGCCCGAAGGTCTATGTAGAACACAAACACTTTGGCCTGGGGCAGCAGTTCCTTGATTTCAATGGCCTGCTGGGAGGCGATGCCGCAACACACCTTGGAGCACCATTGGTTGCCGATCTGGCGGTCCCGGCTGCCCACGCATTGAATGAAACAGACGTTTTTGGGGGGCTTGCCGTCGGATACCCGCTGAAATTTTTTGGCTTTCAGCATTTTTTCGGCATCCAGCAGGGTGATGACATCATCATATTCATAATAGCCGTACACCTGGGTTTCCCGGCCCGGATCAAAATGTTCAAAGCCGGTGGCCACAATGGCGGCCCCCGCATCCAGGGTTTCCTCACCCTGGGGCCCTTTTAAGGTCACCTTCAGGTTGGGGGCATCCCCTTCTACAGACACCACCTGGGTCGAAAGCTTCAATTCAATGTTTTTGTGATTTTTGACCGGATGGATCAGTTCCGCCATGGCGGTTTCCGCGTCTATCTGGTGGGGTGTAAACACCGAATAGGAATTGTGGATGGGATTGCCCCCCACCTTATCCCGCATTTCCACCAACACAACTTTTTGGCCCAGATCGGCGGCGCCCTTGGCGGCTTCCAATCCGGCGGGGCCTGCACCAATTACCAGAATCGGCTTCATTCGGCATCCTCCCAGGTGATGTATTCAATTTCCTTGTTTTCAATTCTTTTGACCTGGGCTTGGAACTCATCCCAGGCTTTGACGTGATCAATGCCCATTTTTTCCATAATGGGTTTGTTGTCCACCCCGTGCCAATGCATCTGGCAGACTTTGTAAGGATGGGCGCCCAGGGCCAGGGCGGCGAACTGTGCATCGGAAAGCACCGGAATGTTGACGTTCCGGTTGTGGGCGCGGGCCGCGAACTGACTTTTGTCCAGAGTGGTCACGCATCCGGTGTCATGGGTCAGCAGCAGGTCCGGGTTGGCCTCCTCCTTCATCCTTTCTATTTTGCGGATGGTGGAAAATGACCGGGAAAAATCCCGGCTGACCAGAATGTGGCGGAAGCCGAACCCGCAGCAATCATGCCAGGTGGAATAATCGGCCAGTTTGGCTTTCATGGCCAGCACCACCGAGCTCACCACGGCGGTCCGCTGTCCGTCATACAGCTCTTTGTCGTATATGGCATCCTCCGTAACCAGCTTGTGGTAATGGCAGGCTGGATGAACCGTCACCGTGATGTTGCTGAAATCCCGTGTAATGTGTTCCTTCATGCGGGGCAGCATGGCATGAATCCATTCGGAGTAATGGACGATTTCCTCCGGGAAGACCAAAGGCTTGCCCAGCTTGTCCAGCACCCGGCGCACCTGGTCCCGCAGTTTGGGGTGGTGCAGAATCTCGTTGCGGGTTTCTTTGTAATGGCCATAACTGGTGCCGCAGTGAATCAGGGGGAAAAACCCGTCCTGGTAGGCCTGGGCAAAATTGCGGATGGCGATGGAGGCCTGGGCCGCCGGGTTGGAGGCCGATGAGGCATAGTAGTTCCAGGCGGTGCAGGATGTCTGGTCTCTGGGGTCGTGATACTTTAAACCCAGCTTGCGGTGCAGCCAGTAAATAGCGGTGGAATATCCGGGGATGTGGCCGCACTGGCCGCAGGATTTGTGATGCCAGGTGTTTTGGATGGGTATTTTTTTGGTGCGGCCGAATTTGGTCCGCACCTCCACAAAATTGTCCTCTTCAATCCGATGGACAATCAGTTCCCCCTTGGCTTCCAGATCAAACAATTGATCCTTGAAGTATTCCGTGGGCAGGCTGCCCTTCCGGTCAAACACCCGGTCCTTGGCCTTTTTGGGCAAAATTTGCAGGTTCTTTTCCTGAAGGGATGTTTCGGTCATATCCCAACCTTTCCGTTAAATGGATGGCAAAGGGTCGGGCCGCCTGATGCAAAGCACCCCGGCTCCCCCTTGGTCTGCCGATAACCCCCCGTGCACCCTGAAGCTGTTGCCCCGCAAACAGCCCTTACCGGTGAGTCGTCTGTGTTAGCGCGGGAAATATCCCATTCCCACGATTTAAAAAAGTGACAATATCACCGATTCGGTTTACATGCGGTCAAATAACGCCGCCTGAATCCCGGAAAAAAATTTGCATGTATTTGTTTAATTGCTTCTTTTCCTAGTTTTAAACCGCGATATGATTATTTAAAAAATAAAAATAATTGTAAGATGACAACCCCCTGTTTGGGGCGGTTCGGGCGTGAAGATAACGCAACAGGGGGAATAAGGTTCCCCAAACAGAATCGGCCGGGGAGAAAAATAAGGATTAAATAAGGAACAAACAGAGGGAAAAGAGAACATTCTGGGGGGTTCTCTGCCCCAATGGGGCAGGGAAGGGGGGGAAGGCCCCCCTTAAATATTTTATGGGCTTTGGATTGTATCTTAAGGATTCAGGCTGCCGGAGCGGAACCCATCCAGGTCCAGGGCCACAAACCCAAACCCGGCCTGTTTTACCCCGGCCACCAATTGTTCCCGCACTGCCAGGGCCAAAGCCAGTTGCTCCAAGGGAATCTCCACCCTGGCCACCGGGCCGTGGTGCCGCACCCGCACCTGGGTGAATCCCAGGGCCAGCAAGGCCTCTTCGGCTTGTTCCACCTGGGCCAGCCCCTGGGGGGATACCCCCCGGCCAAAAGGCAGCCGGCTGGCCAGACAGGCGGCCTGGGGCTTGTGGGCGTTTGGCAGCCCCAGGGTCTGGGCCAGCAAACGCACCTGGGTCTTATCCAACCCGCATTCGGCCAGGGGGGACCGCACCCCATATTTCTTTGCCGCCTGAAGGCCGGGCCGGTGATCCGCCAGGTCCCCGACGTGGGTGCCGCTCAACACAACGGCATACCCCTCCCTGACCGCCAAAGAAGCCAGATCGGCATACAAGGTGGTTTTGCAATGGTAACAGCGGTCCGCAGAATTTTCCCGGTAGGCTGGCAGATTCATCTCCCCGGTCTGGATCACCCGGTGGGCCAGCCCCAGCCCTTGGGCCAAGGCCTCTGCCTGGGCCAGTTCC
>JAOUFO010000257.1 GCA_029858165.1 Deltaproteobacteria bacterium
CAATTGGGGCTCGGACCCTTTGGATTCCTCCCCCAGTTGATCCATCAGCTCTTTTTCCGGCAGGGTGGAAGCCATTTTGCCCTTCTGGGCCTCTGGAAAGGTTTCTTTCAACACCACCACCTGGTCTCCCCTGGATTGTACAAAACGGCCCACAATGGGCACCAGTTTGCGCACAAACCGCTCATAGTATTCCGGCAGGGTCTCATCCAGCAGCACCTTGACCACCAGCCGGTTAAAGGGGGGGGTCCCCTCCTCCGGCATGGCAGACGGGGATTTGACGAAAATGGGGAATCCGGGAAGTTTGTATTTATCCGGTGAAAGGGCGGTGGATTCCATCACCGGCAGAACGTTGCGATCCCAGATCACCCGCACCGAAAGCACATACTGGGGCCGGGCCAGATAGCGGTCCAGGGCGGCGGAAATATCCTTTTCCAGCCGCCGCTCAAAGTTTACCATTTTTTCGTTGGTGATGCGGTCCAGCAGGTTTTCCTGCTGTGCCTGGGCCGGACCGGCCGTCAGGACCGCCAGCCACAACACCCCCAAAATCCACCCGGCAAGGGTTCGCCCCCCTCCGGCCCGGACCGGTGAACCCTCCCTTCTTTTGCCGGCACTCCGGCAGAGCCTCTTTTTGGGCGAAAGTATGGGGGATGTGTGGATCATGGGTTCTTCCCCGGCGGGGCGGGAGCCGGTTTTTCGGGTTTGGGTACCCCCGGCAGAGGCGGCTGAACCGCGGTTTCCCGTTTTTTCAAAAAGTCCTGAAATTTGCGTACTTCCTGATTGGAAGGGTCCTGGGTCAATACATATTCGTATTCTTCATTGGCCATTTCATAATTGCCCATGGCGTAATAGGTGGACCCCTTCATCATATGGGCCGAAACATGGTCCGGCCGGACCATCAGCACCAGGTTCACCTGCCGCAGGGCCAGATTGTAGTCTCCGGCCAGCATGGCCTCCTGGGCCTTGGCCAAATACTGGGCGATCAACAAATCAGAAAACTGATCGCTGCCGGTCCCCCCCGCCCGCGGTTCAGCAGGAGAGCCGCCAACCGCCCCGCCGGGAGTACCGTCAACCGCCTGGGGCCGCTGTTGCTGGATGGAAAGAGGGATTTCCACATCCCACACCGGCTGGTCCAGACGCAGCACAATATCAGAATCCTCCCCCCGGAAGGAGGTGTGAACCCGAACCACCTGAGAGCCGTCCTTGGCCGATTGGGACACCTGCACGGTGGTTTCTCCCGACCGGGTGGAAAGAATCTCTTCCTCACCCGGGTCGGCATTGGTGGAGCACCCCCCCCCGGCCAGCAGCAATCCGGCGGCCAGCAGGGCAAACCAGCCCGAGTGTGGCTGCCGGGCCTTTGAAAACGCATGGTTGTTGTTCAGGTTGGGTTTCATCATCATCACCACCGGTAGCCAAAGAGCACCATCAACCCGGAGCCGGAAAGAATTTCTCCATTGGTCAGGTAGGTATCCGGGTAGGAATTGGAGCCAATCGTCATTTCCAGCCGGTCCCCCACGATAAAGATCACCCCGCCGCCGGTGATGGTGGGATAGTTGAACTGGGGGGCCAGCATTTTGCCCACCGCGATATAGGCCGTCAGCCGGGTGGTGCTTTCGGGAAACTGCAATACATCGTACCCCAAAAAGGGCAAAAGCACCCCCCCGGCGGACAACGTGATGTGCGGGTCCGGGTTGGTTTTGTTGTTATCCATATACGCGGAAAGGTCCACCCCGAAGGAAAACCGGTTGGAAAGCTGCACCGTTTCCCGGAAGGTGACCGCCAGGGCATTGTGGACCGTGGTGGAGCCGCTGATATTGATGGGAAATTTCATATCACCCAGGCTGAGGGTCATGGAATGACGGCGGAAGGCTTTGCGCCCTCCCAGTTCCTCCACCAGCAAAATGGCGCCGGTGGACGCTTCTGTCACCTGAAGGTACACCGTGATTTGACCGGATTCCTTAAACACCCCGATGTCTATAAACCCATCGGCCCCCAGTTTTTTCCCCAGGGCGATGCGGGCCTCGGCATCCGGCAGCCCTTTTCGGATGCGCAACACCCCCCGCACCAGTTTGGTTTCCAGTTTTTCGCATTCCTGGCAGCGCAACAGTTTGATGGAAGGGTTGGCCGCCAGCAGTTTTTCCAAAAAGATCACTTTGGCCTTGTGGCGGAAGTCCCCCTGGTATTCTCCGCCGAAGTACACCGAATTGATGGCGATGACCGATACTTTGTCGGCCACCTTGCCCATGGCGGTGGAAATCAGGGTGACCGCTTCCTCAAACTGATACACATCCTCATCCATCCGAAAGGAAAAGCTTTCATCCACCAGTTGCTCAGGGGGAGGGGCGGGAACCTGTGTATCCCCCTTTTCCCACACCGGTGCTTCCTGGGCCAGGGCATTAGGAGCCGAACCCAGAAGCGGGGCCAGCAAAGAAACCACCGCCACCCCCGGAAACAAAATCCCCATCATGGCCAAACCGGCAATAAAGCTCCGCACCCCCCCAACGCCGCGGTTCCGCCCGAAAATCCGGCCCCCGGCCAATGGGGACCTTTTGGGGCCATCAGGGGTTTTCCCCCCCGGTCGTCGGTTAAGGTGATTCATCGTTTCGGTTTCCATGGTGCGGGCCTTTGTTTAATGGGGGAACAAAAGTCCATATTCCTCTTTTTTGGTGGGGGGATTCACCAAAATGATTTCCACCCTCCGGTTTGCCCTGCGGGCGGTCACCAGGCTGGCGCCGGACAGGGTTTTTCCCATATCATCCATGTATGCCACCGCGGGCCGGTGTTCGGCAAAGGCCCTGACGCTCAACCTGTCTTCGGGAAACCCCAGGCTTTTCATATAGGTGGCCATATTGGTGGCCCTGGCTGAGGAAAGCTCCCAGTTGCTGGGGAACCGCCGGGATTTGATGGGCACGTTGTCGGTATGGCCTTCCACGATAATCAAATCGTTTTTGTGCTCATCCAGGTCCTTGATGGTGGCAAACAGGGGTCTCAGCCTGGGCAGCGCCGCCTTTTGCAGTTTATCCTCCCCGGATAGAAACAAAAAATCGGAAGGCAGGGTGATCACGCATTCCAGTTTGGAGTTTCTCAACTGGAAGTTTTTGTAAAGATGGCTGTTTAGTTCAAAATAATCGGCCAATCCCTGACAGGCCTTGGGAGCGGTGGACAGGGTGGTCAACAACACAAAAAAGCAAAACAGCAGGGCCATCAGGTCACTGAAGGTGGTGATCCACCCTTCGCTGTCGCCCCCCCCCCGCGCTTTTTTGATTCCCTGCATCATAGTTTAAAGCTCCCGCTGGCCATGGCGGCTTTTTGCTCCTCCATCAGCTTCATCCGTTTTTTCTTGGACATATAAATGATGAGGTCCTGTTGAATCACATCGGGCCGCTCCCGGCGGTGCATGTA
>JAOUFO010000016.1 GCA_029858165.1 Deltaproteobacteria bacterium
CACATGAACAGGGTCAAGCCCAAAAGAAAGGCGGTGAACCCCGCCCCCAGCGGGCCGGAAGGCCCGTGGCGGTGGTGAACCGCTGGACAGGACCCCAAAAGAAAGGCGGTGAACCCCGCCCCCAGCGGGCCGGAAGGCCCGTGGCGGTGGTGAACCGCTGGACAGGACCCAAAAGAAAGGCGGTGAACCCCGCCCCCAGCGGGCCGGAAGGCCCGTGGCGGTGGTGAACCGCTGGACAGGACCCCAAAAGAAAGGCGGTGAACCCAGCCCCAAAGGCCGGGTGTCCTGCCTGCATGGTGCGTTGGGTTGAACCGTTTTCTGTAATGGTTTGTTGAATATCTATCAGTTCCCGCCGGGAAATTCAAACCGCCTTTGGGATGGGGGCTATTGGACGGTTTTTTTTCAGGGGGAATCCGGTTATGATTGTGGTATCTGATGACAGGCAACCCCCTCACCCGTTGAAAAACCCCCATGGCCGAAGACCCTCAGGATGAAAGCCCCTCCGCCGGATTGGTGGTGATCGGCAACGAAATCCTCTCAGGGAAAACCCAGGATTCCAATTCCCCTTTTTTAATCGGAGAATTGCGGGGGCTGGGGGTGGACCTGTGCCAGATTTCCACCGTGCCGGATGACCCGGAAGCGATCGGACGCACGGTGGTTGAATTTTCCCGGCGTTACCATTGGGTGTTTACCAGCGGAGGGGTGGGTCCCACCCATGATGACATGACGTATGAGGCGATTGCAGGCGGGTTTGGTGTACCCCTGGCAATCCAGCCCCGGATACAGCAGGCCATGGAGGATTATTACCGCGCCCCTTTAACAGAATCCCACCTGCATATGGCCCGGGTGCCCCAAGGGTCGGAGGTGGTGGAACTGGACGCCGTGCGGTTTCCTCCGGTGCGGTTCGGCAATGTGTTTATTCTGCCGGGTGTGCCTTCTTTGTTTCGGGAAAAATTCTCCGCCATCCGCCCTTTGTTGAAGGGGGTCCCCATTCTGTTGCGCAACGTGTTTTTAAATGTGCGGGAGGTGGAGGTGGCGGGGCTGTTGCGGGATGTGGACCGCTGCCACCCCAAGGTGATGATTGGTTCCTATCCGGCTTTTGAAGGGGACCGTCACACATTGAAAATCACCCTGGAAAGCCGGGATTCCGCGTGTCTGGCCGCCGCCGCGGCAGACCTGAACACCCGCCTGGAGGGGATCGGTCTGCAAGGTGCGGAAGAATCCTAAATCCAGAAAAAGGCGGCGCAAGGCCGGGGGTACAAGTCTTCGGGCGAATCCGCCCCCGCACCCTTTGATTGGGAGGGAATCCTGAAACGGGTGGATTGTTATTGACCTGAAGGCCCGCTGGCGGTCTAATTTAGAGCAGGCTCACCGCCACTCTGCCTTTTGAATTTCTCCAATTTCACCCTTTTTGCGAAGACCCCGGTATGCCCGTGACAATGGATCAATTGGTATCCCTTTCCAAGCGAAGGGGGTTTGTGTATCCCGGCTCAGAAATTTACGGCGGTTTGGCCAACGCCTGGGATTACGGCCCCCTGGGGGTGGAGTTGAAAAACAACATCAAACAGGCATGGTGGCGCCATTTTGTGCGGAACCGCCCGGATGTGGTGGGACTGGATTCGGCCATTTTGATGAACCCGTCGGTGTGGGAGGCCTCCGGCCATTTGGCCGGGTTTTCGGACCCCCTGTTGGATTGCAAAAGCTGCAAACTGCGCCACCGGGCGGATAAGCTGATAGAGGATTATCTGGTCAAACAGCGGCAGGACCCGGCCCAGGCCGCCTCCATGACCGAATCCCAGATGGAGGAATTCCTAAAGGAAAAGGGGATCAAATGCCCCCATTGCGGCAACGCCCAGTTTACCTCCATCCGCCAGTTCAACCTGATGTTCAAAACCTTTGTGGGGGTGACAGAAGACAATGCCTCCACGGTCTATCTGCGGCCGGAAACGGCTCAGGGCATTTTTGTAAACTTTAAAAACGTGCAGGTGACCTCCCGCAAAAAGGTGCCCTTCGGCATCGGCCAGATCGGAAAATCCTTTCGCAATGAAATCACCCCGGGAAATTTTATTTTCCGCACCCGTGAATTTGAACAGATGGAACTGGAATTTTTCACCCACCCCGGGGAAAGCATGCACTGGTTTTCCCACTGGAAGGAATTCTGCATGAATTGGCTGCTTCAAATGGGGATTCAACCGGAAAATCTTCAGATGCGGGACCACGCCAAAGAAGAACTTTCCCATTACAGTCAGGCCACATCGGATATTGAATACCGGTTTCCGTTTGGATGGGGGGAGTTGTGGGGGATCGCCCACCGGGGGTGTTTTGATCTGACCCAGCATCAATTGTATTCCAAAAAAGAATTGGCCTATGTGGACCCGGCCACCCAGGAAAAATACCTGCCGGATGTGGTGGAACCAGCCCTGGGGGTGGACCGGCTGGCCCTGGCCATTCTGGCCGACGCCTACCGGGAAGAAGAGGTGAACGGGGAAAAACGGGTGGTGATGGGGTTTCATCCGGATCTGGCCCCGTTTAAGGCGGCGGTGCTGCCGCTGTCCTCCAAACTCAACGACGAGGCGGTCAAAGTACACACCTTGTTGGCCCCCTTGTTCCATACCGATTATGACGAAACCGGCTCCATCGGCAAGCGGTACCGGCGTCACGATGAAATCGGCACCCCTTTTTGCGTGACTTTTGATTTTGAAAGCCTGGAGGACCATGCGGTGACGGTCCGTCACCGGGACACCATGGCGCAGGACCGGATTCCAATTGATCGTCTTCCCGATTACCTTCGGGATCAATTTTAAAGCAACCCCCCAAAGGAGTGAACCTTTGGGACAAGGCAGGAACAAACAACACTTCATCAAGAGAAGAAAATCTATCTATGGTTCCCATTATTCGTCGTGGCGGTGGATTGAATCGATTTTTCCTGGGTCTGTCTCTTTTGTGTATGGGAGCGGTCCAACCGGTGTATGCCCATGGGGATGTGGCAGAAGTTTCTATCCAACCGGTCAATGTGATGTGGGGGGCGATGGATGTGCAGGGGTTGTATTTTGTTACCGGGGAAATCGGGGTCGGAGCCCGGTTGATGGTATGGAAACCCACTCTGGGAGGGGAAAAAGTCTCCTACACCATTGTGGAGCCGCTGGCCCGCTATTATCTGAAGATTGGAGACCCGGATATTTCCCCGGCCTTTGGCAAGGGGGCTTTTTTTGGACAGGCGGGATTCTATCAGGTGGATATTGTGGTGGGTTCCGCCAAGGGGAGCATGTCCGGGCCTGCGGTGGGGGCCGGGTACAATTTGACCCTGGACAATCATATTTCTTTTGATGCGGGATATGAATTGGTGCTGGTTTCCAACGTAAAAATAAACGGGAAAGATTACGGAAGCGCCGGGTTTGGCGCCAGCTATATTTTGCGGGTAGGCTACGCGTTTTAACGGCCTTTGTCAGGGGGGAGGCTTTTCCCTCCCCCTTATGCCCATTGTGTTTTCCTTCCTGGCTGTTTGCCCGGCCCCTGCCTGCTGTTTCATTTTTCTCTGCTGTTGAATCTTTCCCTGGCGGTCCCATCCCATGGCTATTTCGTTAGAGGACCTGAACCCGGAGCAACACCAGGCGGTGACCACTGCCGAAGGACCCCTGCTGGTCCTTTCCGGTGCGGGCAGCGGCAAAACCAGGGTGATCACCACCCGCATCGCCTGGCTGATGCAGCACAGATCCGTCCCCCCGGCATCCATCCTGGCGCTTACCTTTACCAACAAGGCCGCCAAAGAAATGGCCGAACGGGTGGCAGCCCTCACCAAAGGGGGCAAAACCGCCGGTGGCGGCAAGCCGTTGATTTCCACCTTTCATGCCTTCGGGGTGCGCTTCCTGCGCCAGAAAATCCATTTGCTGGATTATGGCGGGGATTTTTCCATTTATGATGAGCAGGACCAGATTTCCGTGGTGCGGGACATCATGGACCACATGGAGGAAACCCCCCTGTACACCCCCGCCACAGCCCATTTTGCCCTGCAACAGGCCAAAGGGCAGGGCATCACCCCCCAGGAGCTTTCCCGTCAGAATGATTCCCCCGCCGCCGCCTTGCTGGGGACCCTTTACGCCCGATATCAAAAAACCCTGAAAGGGATGAATGCCCTGGATTTTGAGGACATTCTGATTCTTTCCATGGCCCTGGCCCAAACCCACCGGGTGGAGGCCCAGCGGTTTTTCAGCCAGTTTCAGTATGTGATGGTGGATGAGTACCAGGACACCAACATCATCCAATACCGGCTGTTAAAGGAAATCACGGCGGCCCATCACAATCTGTGCGTGGTGGGGGATGACGACCAATCCATCTACGGCTGGCGGGGGGCCCATCCCCAGAACATTCCGGATTTTCTGGCCGACCACCCCCAGGTCCGGGTGGTGCGCCTGGAGCGCAACTACCGCTCCACCGGCACCATTCTGGAGGCGGCCAATCAGGTGATTTCCAACAACCCGTCCCGCCAGCCCAAAACCCTGAAAGGCACCAAAGGTCAGGGGCCGCTGCTGACATGGCTGGAAGGCGAGGATGAAAAGGATGAAATGGAAAAAATGGTTACTCATTTGCGGGTGACCAAAATGCGTACCGGCAGTTCTTTCTCCGATTTCGCTGTGTTGTTCCGGTCCAATTTTCAGTCCCGCATGGTGGAGGAAACCCTGCGGCTGGAGGGAATACCCTATCTGCTGCTGGGGGGAACCGGATTTTATGACCGCAAGGAAATCAAAGACGCCATCGCCTATTTGCGGGTCATCCAAAATCCGGGGGATGAGGTGAGCCTGTTCCGGGTGATCAATTTTCCACGGCGCAATGTAGGCAAAACCACCCAGATGAAGGTGATGGAATACGCCCGCCATCAAAACCGCCCGGTGATGGACATTCTGCGGGAGGCGGAGAGTTATTCGGAGTTTTCCGGCCCCACGGCCCAATCCATGGCCCATTTTTCCTCTCTGATGGACCGCTACCGCATCCGGTTTATGCGGGAAAACCTGGGGGATGTGTTTCGGGAATTTCTGGGGGAAATCGGATTTCATGAGGCGGTGGCCAAGGAACGCAAGGACGCCAAGGGCAGGGAGGCCGCCCAGGGGTTGGTTGCGGAACTGGAACAGGCCACCGACCATTTCACCGCCAAAAACCCGGATGCCCGCCTGAAGGATTATCTGGAACGGGTCTCCATGTTCACCATGGTGGAGGACAGCCCGGACCCCCGTGCCCAGGTAACCTTGCTGACTGTTCACAGCGCCAAGGGGCTGGAATTCCCTTATGTGTATCTGGTGGGGATGGCGGATGATGTGTTTCCCCACAAGCGGTCCTTGCAGGAAAACGGCCTGGATGAGGAGCGGCGGCTGGCGTATGTGGCCATCACCCGGGCCAAGGAACAGTTGGTGTTTTCCATGGCCAAAAGAAGAAAACGGTTTTCCGAGGTTCTGGTTCAGTCTCCCTCCCGGTTTCTGCTGGAAATCCAGCCGGAGTTGTTTGGCGGAGTGCCCCCCCACGGGGCCGAAGGCGAAATGCTGAAAGCCAAAAAGGCCGAACGGGCGGGAGAGGCCCGCAAACGGTTTTTTGACCAAATGAAAAAAATGAAGGCGGTGGAAAAACCGGTCTGAAACAGGCACAATATTTCCAGGCAGTCACCCCCTTTTGGGGATGCCATCCCAAACAGAATGTTTCAACCTTTCATCCCAACGGAGAAACCGATGGCCGCCATGTCTTCCACCATGCTTCCCCTGGGCACCCCCGCCCCGGATTTTACCCTGCCGGACACCGTATCCGGCAAAATGGTCTCCTTAAGTGAAATCAAATCCCCGGTGGCCACCGTGGTGATGTTTATCTGCAACCACTGCCCGTATGTGGTCCATGTGCGGGATGAACTGGCCCGGGCGGCGCGGGATTACCAGCCCAAAGGGGTCCGCTTCGCGGCCATCAGTTCCAACGATGTGGAAAAATACCCCGAGGACAGCCCGGACAAAATGAAGCTGTTTGCCAAAGAAAGCGGGTTTGATTTCCCCTACCTGTATGATGAATCCCAGGATGTGGCCAGGGCGTACCGGGCGGCCTGCACCCCGGACCTGTTTGTGTTTGATGGGGGCTTAAAGCTGGTTTACCGGGGCCAACTGGATGGCGCCCGGCCCAAAAACGATATTCCCGTCACGGGAGAAGACCTGCGCCGGGCACTGGATTCCATTGTGTCCGGCCATCCGGTGGACCCCAATCAGGTGGCCAGCATCGGGTGCGGCATCAAATGGAAAGAGGCCGTGTAAGCCCCTTCAAGGAGTGTTCCCCATGGAAGAAGAACAGGAATCCAGAGCCGGGGCCATCCCGGAAAACATAGAGGAATTGTTGCGGGCGCACCGCAGGTTTGTGGAGGATTTCAGCGCATCTCTGGAAAACGCCCACGAGTTCGTAAGGCAGGCGGATGGGGCCATGGAATCAGAGCCGGAGGAAACGGCCGAAATGCTGCTCACCATCCAAAATATCGGCATTCTGGAAAACATCCGCAACCTGCGGGAGGATTTTAACTGGCTGAAATCGTTTTTGGGTTGGAACGAGGGGGTGGAGGAGGACACCCAAATGCGGGTGGAACTCCAAGAGGTGGATGAACGGTACGAGGCCCTGGAGGATGAGGCCCGCATTCAGCAGGAAGAAATAGAAGAACTCCTGCAACGGGCCGGGGCGGGATGAACCTCATCCATTTTCATTGGACCCGCCCACAAACAACCTGGAACACAGGATGGCTGTGCCCATTGAAAACAGGCGTTTCCGGCCCCTTTCTGGCAGGGAAAGGGCAGGTTGCAATCTGTTGGGACAGTGGGATTTCTAATGATTCGCGGAATCCAGGTAGGCCTGGTAGGCGGCGGAATCCATCAGTTTGTCCAACCCGGCTTTGTTGGCCACTTTCAGTTTGACCATCCATCCGGTGCCGAAAGGGTCCTCATTGACCAACTGGGGGTTGGCCTCCAGGGTGGTGTTCACTTCCACCACCTCTCCCGCCAGGGGAGAGTACACATCCGATACGGACTTTACGCTTTCCAACACCGCCACGGAATCCCCCACCAGCACTTTGCGGCCGGCTTCCGGCAAATCCACAAACACGATATCGGTCAGTTGTTCCTGAGCAAAATCGGTGATGCCCACGGTTGCGATATCCCCTTCCAGGCGGAGCCATTCGTGCTGCCCAGTGTATTTTAAATCTGCGGGAATCATTGTTTTGTTAATCCGGGTTTGGATGGATGGGTGATTGGGGGATGGTCCCCCCAAGGGTTTAAACGGCTTTGAACACCAGAGAGGCGTTGGTGCCCCCGAATCCGAAGGAGTTGGATATGGCCGCCCGGATTTTACGCTCGCGGGCCTTGTTGGGGGTCACATCCAGGTCACATTCCGGGTCCAGGTTTTCCATATTGATGGTGGGGGGGATCAAACCGGTTTCCATGGCCTTTAAGGTGGCCACGGCCTCAATGGCACCGGCGGCCCCCAGCAGGTGGCCGGTCATGGATTTGGTGGAGGAAATGGATACCTTTTTGGCCGCATCCCCGAAGGCCAGCTTCACCGCGTTCAGTTCGTTGATATCCCCCGCCGGGGTGGATGTGCCGTGGGCGTTGATGTAATCCACATCCTCCGGGTTCAGTTTGGCATCCCTCAGGGCCATTCTCATGGCCCGGTTGGGGCCGTCGGTGGAAGGGGTGGTGATGTGGAAGGCATCGGATGAAAAACCGTATCCGGCCAGTTCGGCGTAAATTTTGGCCCCGCGGGCCTTGGCGAATTCGTATTCTTCCAAAACAAGGATGGCAGCGCCTTCTCCCAGCACAAAACCGTCCCGGTCCCGGTCATAGGGTCGGGATGCCTTTTGGGGTTCATCGTTGCGGGTGGATAGGGCCTTCATGGCAGAAAACCCGCCGATGGCCAGGGGGCACACCACAGCCTCTGATCCGCCGACAATCATCACCTTGGCGTCTCCCCGCTCAATGATGCGGGCACCGTCTCCGATGGAATGGTTGGAGGAGGAACAGGCCGAAACGGTTGAAGAACTGTAGTTTTTGCAATTGTGATACAGGGAGATAAAACCGGAGGCCATGTTGGAAATCACCATGGGGATAAAAAACGGGGAAATTTTCCGGGGGCCGCCTTCCAACATCGCATGATGGTATTTTTCAATGGACCTCAGGCCGCCGATGCCGATGCCCACCGAAACCCCCACCTCCTCGGCGATGGCATCGGTGATTTCCAGCCCGGAATCCAGGACGGCCTGCTGGGCGGCCACCAAAGAATACTGGATGAAATCATCCATTTTTTTCAACTCTTTGGGCTCAATCACCCCGGCAGGATCAAACTCTTTTACTTCCCCCGCTATCTGGCAGCGAAAGTCGGCGGGATCAAACTTGGTGATGCGGGTGATGCCGGACCGGCCATGGGTCATGGCCTCCCAGGTGGAAGCCACATTGTTGCCCAGGGGAGAGATACAGCCAATCCCGGTCACGACGATCCGATTTCTCATGGGGTTCCGGTTTGTATTTGGGGGTTTTGAAAAAGTGGGGTCCAACGAACCACAGGGAAACCCCTCCGGCCTTTTGATAAACAAAAGAGCCGCAGGATTCCCCCGCGGGGTTGTGATGTATGTTGCCGGAGTGATGGCCCGGAACTATTTGTTTTCCTGAATGTAGCTGACGGCGGACTGGACCGTGGTGATTTTTTCAGCTTCGTCATCGGGGATTTCAATGCCGAATTCCTCCTCAAACGCCATCACCAATTCCACTGTATCCAGGGAATCGGCCCCCAGGTCATCCACAAAATGGGATTCCGGTTTGATTTCGCTTTCATCCACGCCCAATTGCTCAGCGATGATTTGTTTTACTTTATCCGCTACATCCATGGAAAAATCTCCTTGTTCAATTTTTGTCTTTTACCGGTTTACCCTGCTGGATTCGGCTAGGCAAATAAACGGTAACCTGAATCCAATGTCAATAACAGTTTTTTTTAAAAACCGTTTGAAAAATAACATTTCAAGACCTTCGTCAACCCCAATTTTTATCCCCTGCCCTCCACAATGAAAATGGAAACGACTGAGACGATTGAAGCTTGGCGGCCCAAAAATAAGGTGTAGGCCGCCCGCCCGCACCATCCTGATACTGTAGGGAGCGGGTTTTTAATACATTCCCCCGTTGACATGAATCGTGGTGCCGGTGATGTAACTGCCCCCATCCCCGGCCAAAAAACGGACCACGGCGGCGATTTCCTCCACCGATCCCATGCGCCCCAGGGGTATCTGCCCCAAAATGGCGGCCCGTTGCTCCTCCCCCAGTTCACGGGTCATATCCGTATCAATAAACCCCGGAGCCACCGCGTTGCAAGTGATGTTTCTGGAGCCGAGTTCCTTGGCCAGGGATTTGGTGAACCCTATCACCGCCGATTTGGCCGCCGAGTAGTTTGCCTGACCGGGGTTGCCGGTGTGGCCCACCACGGAGGACAGATTGACAATCCGGCCAAACCGTTGTTTCACCATGGCTTTGATGACCGCGCGGGTCACATAAAACATGCCGTCCAGGTTGACGCTCATCACATCCCGCCATTCTTCCGTTTTCATGCGCATAAACAACTGATCCCGGGTGATCCCGGCGTTGTTGACCAGGATGTCTATGTGTCCCAGGGATTCCAGGGCGGTTTTTACCATGGCATCCACCTCATCCGGGGTGGAAACATCCGCCTGAAAAGCCAGACATTTGCGCCCCAAAGCCTCCACTTCGGAGCGGGTGGCCTCCGAAAGCTGAGGGTTGCGGTTGGTAAAGACAATATCCGCCCCCGCACGGGCCAGGTCCAAGGCGATGGCTTTGCCGATGCCTCTTCCCGCCCCGGTGACCAGGGCCACTTTGTTTTCCAGACTCACCAGATTGCTCCCGGATGATGGGTGTGTGAAGGTCCCCGATTGTGCAATTGAATCAGGAACTTTTTTTAAGAGAAAGCCCCTTCCAGGGTGGCTTTCAGGGATTCCTCATCAAAAACGTTATAGGTTGTCAGGGATTTGTCAATGCGCTTGTTCAATCCGGCCAGTACTTTTCCATGGCCAATTTCTATCATGGTGGTCATCCCTTTGGCCGCCATGGCGCCAATGCCGGAATCCCAGCGAACCGGGGATGTGATTTGGGCCACCAGGGATGGGGGAAAATCCTGCCCCCGGATGAGAAACCGGTTGTCCACATTGGCCACCACCGGCCAATCGGCATCCTTGAACTGGATTTTGGCCAGTTCCTCTTTCAAATTTTCAGCCGCCGGGGCCATCAGGGGGGAGTGAAACGGAGCGCTGACCGCCAGAGCTTTGCCCTTGGCCCGGGCCAGCACGCGTTGGACCGCCTCGGTGTGGCCGGAAATCACAATCTGCCCCGGCGCATTGTAGTTGGCCGGTTGGACCATTTGTCCCTGGGCCTCTTCCGCGCACAGGGCCTCCAGGGCGGGGGCTTCCATGCCCAAAACAGCCGCCATGCCCCCCACCCCCACCGGGGTGGCGGCCTGCATGAATTTGCCCCGCATATGGACCACCCGCACCGCATCGGAAAAAGAGATCACTCCCGAAGCCACCAGGGCAGAATATTCGCCCAGACTGTGGCCCGCCACCGCCAAAGGGGCCAGGTCCGCCCGTTGGCTGAGCAACCGGAATGCAATGGTGGACACCGTCAAAATGGCGGGCTGGGCGTTCTGGGTCAATCCCAATTCCTCCTCTGTCCCTTCCAGGCACAGGTTCATCAGGTTGAAGCCCAGGGCATCATTGGCCTGCTCAAACAGCTCTCTGGCAGTGGGGTGGCTTTGAATCAACCCGCGGCCCATGCCCACCTGTTGGGACCCTTGTCCCGGAAATATCAGCGCCAATCCCATATCCGTTTTCTCTGGTTGTTTGAAAGGGTGTCAAGAAAGGTTTGGGTCAAAGGTTTGGTTCCTCCGCACAACCCGTTTTTTTTCCCCATCCCCCTGCCCGCTCCCATGGGAAGGATTTGATTTTATTGGGGGCCGCTGGCCCCCGCTTTTGTTCCGGGGTTTGCCGGGTCCGCCCCAAACGCCTGGGCCAGTTTTTCTGTCAGGTTGAATTCCACGCTTTTGGCGGCTTCTACAATGGCGTTTTCCAGGGTGGCACTGTTGGAAGCCCCATGGCACACCACCGCTATCCCCCGCAACCCCAACAGGTGAGACCCGCCGACTTCCCGGTAATGGGTGCGGCGGTCCACCTCTTTAAACGGGCTTTTCAGCATCCAATAGGCCAACCGTCCCCACAAACCGGATGCCGCCTCCCGTTGCAAAGCCCGAACCTGATTGGCCGCCGATTCCGCCGTTTTCAGCACCAGGTTTCCCACAAACCCATCGGTCACAATCACATCGGCCTTGCCCCGAAACAGATCCCGGCCTTCCACACTGCCCACAAACCTCAGCCCGCTGGAATCCAGCAAATCGGCGGCCTGAAGGGTCAACCGGTTGCCTTTGCCCGGTTCTGTGCCGATGTTCAGCAGGGCGATTCTGGGTTGGGCCAACCCCATCACCGTTTGGGCGTACACATGGCCCATGCGGGCGAATTCCAGCAGGTAGGCCGGTTTGCAATCCACATTGGCCCCGCAGTCCAGCAGCAGGCTTCCCCCCCGGCGCAGGGGCAGTACAGTGGCCACCGCCGGACGCTGAATGGCGGGCAGGGAACCCAACACATGTTTGGCCGCCACCATCATGGCGCCGGAGTGGCCCGCGCTGACCACCGCCTGGGCCCGGCCCCCGGCCACCAGTTCCATGGCCACCCTCAAAGAAGAATTCTCCTTGCCCCGCAGGGTTGCGGCGGGGGATTCGTCCATGTGAACGGATTGGGAGGCGTGGACGATGGATACGGCCTCCGGCAGGGGGCCGTGGCGGGACAATTGTTCCTGCAACAGGGGGGTATCCCCCACCAGAATCACCCGCAATCCCGGCCGGGAGACGGCCCGCAGGGCGGCTTCCACCGGAACCCGGGGGGAAAAATCCCCCCCCATCCCATCCAAAGCGATCACTGTCATAAGCCTCTTACACCGCTTTGGGTTGCCCAACGGGCCTTGCACCGCATTTCTTTTTTGGGGGTCCTTGTCCAGCGATTCACCACCGCAAAAATCCCCTCTCCCCCCGCGCTTCGCGCGCCCCCCTCCCCACACAGGGATGGGGGTGTTGGCTTATACATTCCTTATTAAATCAACAAATTGTAAAGCCACATCCCACGATTCAGTTGGATGGCTCGGGATCAAGCCAGCACATCCCGCCCCTCCCTGGATGGGGAGGGGCAGGTCGCAATAATCGGCCGGGAGAGGGGGGTTCCCGACGGGCCTTGCGGCCCTCTTGGCCGGGCTGGTGGCACTTCTTTTGCGTTCTGTCCAGCACCAGCACAGCCTTGCGTTGTGTCGCCTGTCGGCTCCAAACGCCGGAGGCTGGCTGGTGCCTTTCTTTTGCGCTCTGTCCGGCAACCAGCACCGGCGCGGGCCTTGCGGCCCTCTTGGCCGGGCTGGTGGCACTTCTTTTGGGTTTAGAAGTTTTTCACCTGAACCACTTCTTTGCCTTTGAAGTGGCCGCATTTGGCGCATACCTGATGGGGGAGGGTAAGCTCCTGGCAATTGGAACAGGATACCAGGGTGGGGGGCTTCAGGGCGTGGTGGCTCCGCCGGTGACCCTTCATGCGCTTGGAGGTTCTTACTTGTGGGACGGCCATGGTGTACTCCGTTGGGGTTGGGTGGGTGTTTTGCCGCAGGCGGTTGGCCGTCGGCGGTTGTAAAATGGTTCAGTCACTTTTAAATATTCGCCGGTTTTTTATCGGGTCAGGTTTTCAGCAGGTCCTGCATCCCGGCAAATGGGTGGCCGGAACTCTCAGCCGCACACCCGCACTCCTCCCGGTTCAGGTTTTTCCCGCAGCGGGGGCACAATCCCCTGCAATCCTCACGGCAGTGAACCTGGTCCTCCAGGGCCAACAGAATCTGCTCCTCGGCCAATTCGGTCAGGTCTATGAAATCCCCCTCAAAAAAACTGACGTTCAGATCCGCCTGGGACAACTGCAATTCGCCGGAACCGGTGTTTTGGCGGGCGGGGACCAGAATATCTTCAAACGGGGTGTCCACCTCCACCGGCACCTCATCCAGACAACGGGTGCAGGGCAGGGTCAGGGTCAGGGTCAGCCGGCCCTGGACCACAATGGAATCCCCCCGAAGCCGCACGTTCAAATCGGTATCCAGGGTGGCTGTCTGAGGCCCGGCTGTTTCGGTCAGCCGGGGCAACCGGTCCAGCCGGGTGTGGACATGCCACACCGCTGGTTCCGGGGTGATTTTGGATACCTGTAATTTCATGGCCGCCCCCCCTGCCCATTCTTATGTGCCCGGCGGCCAGTCCGCGACAGAGGACGGTTTGTCTCGCCGCAGGTTTTTCCGGTTGTTCTGCACCGGCGGCTCTTCGTCAAGGTTTCTTCGCGGTTGATTCTTCACCGTAATTTTATGGGAGGGGCTTCCCGCTTTGCCCTATCGCGACCCTTCCGCCCCTGGGCCAAGGCGGCATTTGCCACACTTTACCCTGCACCAAACGCTTCATTTGAATCATACAATTTAGAACAACAGACAAAGGGATGTCAAGCGGGGGAAGACCGGATGGCCTGTCCCAGGGCCTGGGGGTGGCCGTTGGCAAAAGCCTGAAAGGCCATGGCCCCCCTGCCTTCCGGCTTCACCTCCATCAGGCGCACCCATCCCGATTTGCAGGCCACCCACCCGCCTTCCAACAGGACCCCTGGCTCAACCGGGTTTTGAAGGGGGGGGGGCGGCGAAGTGGTTAGCGGGGGATTGGCGTTTTCTGCCTTCAGGATCACCAGCCGTTTCCCCCCTATCCAGCCGTGGCATCCCGGCCAGGGGGTAAACCCCCGCACCCGCCTGACGATTTCCTCCGCGGTTTGCTCATCCCAGCGCAAAGCGCCGTCTTCCTTGCGGATGGTGTGGCAAAGGGTCACGGCGGATTCATCCTGGGGCCGTGGGGAAAGCCCCCCCTCCAACACATCCGGCAAGGCCCGTGTCAGCAATTCTCCGGACAGCTCCGCCAGCCGCTGGCCCAGGGCCCCGGCGGTGTCATCCGGCAAAATGGCCGCCGGGGCCTCCAGAACTACCGGCCCGGCGTCCAGTTGCATCACCATCCGTTGCAGGCTGACTCCGGTGGCGGTATCCCCCGCCAGAATGGCCGCCTGGATGGGGCTGGCTCCCCGCCAGCGGGGCAGCAGCGAAAAATGGAGA